>JBBQKT010000135.1:0-9061 GCA_038327205.1 Burkholderiales bacterium
TGTGCATCACATGCGAGTAACGCTCGACAGCAAACGCATCGGTCAGCCGCACCGAGCCGGTTTCAGCAATGCGGCCAATGTCGTTGCGGGCCAGGTCGATCAGCATCAGGTGCTCGGCGCGCTCCTTCGGGTCGGCCTTCAACTCGGCTTCCAGCGCCAGATCCAGCTCTGGCGTCGCACCGCGCGGGCGGGTGCCGGCCAGCGGGCGCACCGTCACCTGCTGCGTGCCGGCGGCGGTGCGTTCATGGCGAACCAGGATCTCGGGCGAGGCGCCGACGATCTGGAAATCGCCCATGTCGTAGAAGTACATATACGGGCTGGGGTTCAGCGAGCGCAGCGCACGGTACAGGCTCAGTGGCGACTCGGTGTAGCGCTTCTTCAGGCGCTGGCCGAAGACGATCTGCATGCAGTCACCGGCGGCGATGTAATCCTTGGCACGCAACACACCGGCCTCGAAATCGGCGCGCGCAAAGTCGCGCTCCACCGGCTGGGCGGGGCTGGGCAACACCTGCGGCGCGGCCACGCTCTGGCTCAGTTTGGCGCGCAGATCCGCCAGCCGCTGCAAGGCCTTGGCATAGGCGCCAGCCTCGGCCGGATCGGCATAGACGATCAGGTGGAGCTTGCCGGAGAGGTTGTCGATGACCGCCAGCTCCTCGCACTGCAAGAGCATCACGTCGGGCGTGGCCAGGCCACCGGTCTTTTCAGTCTTGGCGAGCTTGGGCTCGATATAGCGCACCGCGTCGTAGCCGAAATAGCCGGCCAGGCCACCGCAAAAACGCGGCAGGCCAGGCTGCAGCGGCACCTTGAATCGCTGCTGGTAAGCCTCGATGAAATCGAGCGGGTTGCCGGCATGGGTCTCGACGACAACATCGTCGCAGCGGATCTCGGTGGTCCAGCCGGTGCTGCGCAAGACGGTGCGGGCCGGCAGACCGATGAAGGAATAGCGGCCGAAACGCTCGCCCCCCACCACCGACTCCAGCAAGAAACTGAAGCGGCCTTCGCCTTGGGCGCCGCACAGCTTCAGGTACAGCGAAAGCGGGGTTTCCAGATCGGCGAACGCCGTGCTGACCAGGGGAATGCGGTTGTAGCCTTGCTCGGCCAGCGCCTGGAATTCAAGTTCGGAAATCATCGTTGTCATCATCGCGTCAAACCCTTGGGAGCATCGCCAAACGGTCAAAGGACACGCGGCGTATTCAGGGCGCTTGGCTGTTCAGCCGTCCGCGCGCTGGCGACGGCAAGTGCGTGGACACGCGGGCAAAACAGCAGCAAGCGGCTTCGTCAATCGAAGGCGAGCGGGCAACGCCAGGGCCAAGCCCCCCGGTCGTTCGACCCCTTGGTGTGTGTGCGTGCGATGAACATGCTTTTCAGTGTATCAGCGGCCACACGGACGGCCGCTTCACGCCATACTCGCGTCCCGGCCACGAAGAGCCGTGACACACACCGGAGATTGATATGCAAGCCCATTTTTTTGCCCCACTTTTGGCCCTCGTTTTTGCCCTGGCACCGTTAGCGACCCGGGCCCAGTCGGTTGATGTGGCGGGTGTCAAGTTCGACACCAACCTCGACCTGGCCGGCCAAAAGCTGCAACTCAATGGCGCGGGCATCCGCTACAAATTCGTGATCAAGGTTTATGCCGCCGGGCTTTACCTGGGCGCCAAGGCGAACACGCCCGAGGCCGTGCTGGCCGCCCCGGGCGTCAAGCGGATTCAGATCGTGGCGCTGCGCGATATCGACGGCAAAGACCTGGGCAAGCTGTTCACCAAGGGCATTGAGCAGAACACCACCCGCGAGGAGTTCATGAAATCGATCACCGGCGTGCTGAAGATTGCCGAAATGTTCTCCATCAAAAAAGAGCTGCTGAAGGGCGAGAGCTTTTCGGTCGACTATGTGCCGGGCATCGGCTCCCTCGTGCTGCTGAACGGCAAACCGCAGGGCGAGCCGATCAAGGAGCCCGAGTTCTTCGGCGCGATGATGCACATCTGGCTGGGGAAATCGCCGGCTGACGAACAGCTCAAGGAAGCCTTGCTGGGCGCGGTCAAGAAGACCGGTCGCGAAACAAACTGATCTCGGCCAGGCTGGCCACATGCTGGCGGGCCGCCACGGCCCTGATCGGCTCGCCGTGGTTATAGCCGTAGGTCACCAAGATGACCGGGCAGCCCGCCGCGTTGGCGGCGCGCGCATCGTTGCTTGAGTCGCCAATCATCCAGGTTGAGGCGGGCAGCGTGCCCAGCGCCTCGCAGGTTTTGATGAGGGGCAGCGGATCAGGCTTCTTGCGCTCGAAGTCATCGCCACCGAACACGCGGTCGAAATAGCCATCCAGGCCCTTCTTGACCAGCAGCGCGCGGGCAAAGGCAGCAGGCTTGTTGGTCAGGCAAGCCATCGGCAAACGCAAGCCTTTGAGCCGGTCCAGGCCCTCGACGACACCAGGAAACACGGCCGAGAACTGGCCGTTCATGGCCGCGTAATGCTGTTGATACAGCGACCAGGCCCGTTCGTATAAAGCGGCATCCGCACCGACCTGGGCCAGCGTGCGGCGAATCAGATGTTCACTGCCCTGGCCAATGGTCAGCTCAATGAAATCGCGCGCCACCGACGGCAAGGCCAGCTCGGCAAACACGCGGTTCAGCACCGCTGTGAAGTCGCCCAAGGTGTCCACCATCGTGCCGTCGAGGTCGATGATGAAGGCGGTAGGCTCGGCTTGGGGCGATTGAATAGCGTTCACAAGATAGGCATCGAGTTGGTCAATTTCATGACTCGGATCGTAGCTTTGACGCCATGGCGTTTCATGGCCTTGATCGGGGTCATTTCAACGGCGCCGACTGCGGACCGTGACTGATGCCGAGGAACCGGTCATAGGCCTTACAGAAGTCGTGCAGTTCTTCAAAGTACGGCAGTGCCCCAGTCGGGAAGATGGTGAACTGCCAATTTGATCGATGCTCGACGATTGACTTGCCGCGATAGTCGGTGAAGTCACCGCGCACGCCGTGCGACATCCAGACCGGCATGCCGAGGCGTTCGTAAACAAGGTGGATGTCGGCGCTGAAAAGCTTCGCCGCCAGGAAATGCAAGGGCGCATGCTCGGCACCGGCCATCTGGGTGGTCAGCACGTCGTAGGCCCAAAGCGCCTCGTCGATGTTCTTCGAACCCCAGGTGCGAACCAGAAAATAGCGGATCACGCGCGGCTTGGTCAGGGCACGGAAGAGCGCCGCGCCCCAAACTGCACCCGGCCCACGCAGCGCCTTGTACAACCAAGGCAGGCCCCGCGTACTGCCAGGGGCACCCCGCCAGGGCTTCAGTCCGCTGAAGCCTGTGGGGCTGACGAGCGCAACGCTGCGGTAAAGGCCTGGCGCCTCTGAGGCGGCGCGTGCCAAATACTCGCTCGATAGCGACAGGGCCAGTGCATCGATGGGTGCTGGCCCGCAGCGGGCCTGCACCCAGGCGGTGACTGCGTGGATCGCATCCGTCATCAAACGCGGCGTGTAGTCCCGGTCGCTGCGATCGGCAAAACCGTAACCTGGCAGATCCACTGAAAAAACGGTGTGAGTGGCACGGTAGTGCTCATGCAGGGGCCGCATTTCAGCGGCGGATGCCGAGGCGTTGATGCTGTGGATGAGCAGCAGCGGCGGCCCTTCTCCGGCGACGTAGACACTTAACGGACCCGCCGCACTGGCGAATTCGCAACGCTCGCCGCTGACGGCTGCTGGCAGTGAATGTTTCATGTTCACCATGCAGGGCGCACTGGCTGACGGCTCAAAAGAACAGTCTAAGCAGATGGTTCAAGCAGACGGCCCGCCGGCGCCCAGACTGGCACCCAGACGGGCATCCAGCTCAGCCAACATCGCACGCAGCGCTTCGATGTTGTGCGGCTGATGGTCGTCTTCCAAAGCGTCGACCAACACAACACGAATGTCCTCTGCCTGGACGAGCTCCATATCCCACTGCGGGAAAAGGCGCTCACCCGAGGCTTCGATCTCGCTGAGCATCACGACCTGGCCATGGCGGTCGTCGCTGAGAATGCGTTCCATCAAGCCCATGACGCTGGCGCGAGGCCCTTCCAACCACTGGAAAAAAATGCCTTCACCAAACACCAGCATGCCAGTGAGGCCCAATCTCGGGTTGTTGCGATGCGAGGTGGCAATGATCTTGTCGACCGTGGCTGCGTCCACATTGGCTGCGGCTCGGCTGCAATAGACGACGTTGAACAGCAACGGGGGCCCGCCGCCAAAGCCTGGTTCGTCAAAATTCGTCGCGATTTGGGATTGCATGGTGAAAAGCCTGCTGATTTCTTGAGCTGCGCTGCCTTACCTTGCCACACATCGCTGTGCGCCGTCGAGTGTTTACCCAAGCGGCTCGACAAGGGCGGACCGCGATCATGTCGGCACGGCACCACAGCACCACAGCCTTCCGGCATCCGGCGGCGTCGGTGCGCTAGCCCTGCTTTTTTCGGTCAACGCGCTGGCGCGATGCGCAGCCAGATCTCGTTGCGGCGCATGAACCAGGGCACATAGGGCGCGTCGTAGCGGGCGTACACCGGCTCACCTGACCAAGCCAAGTCGGCAGCGCGCAAGGCAGCCTGCAATTTCGTCAAATGCTCGGTGTAATTGGATTCCGACCAAAAGCCCGAGTAGCGAATGACGGCCACCTGCTCGGGCGGCACCTCACGCAGTTGGACGCGAGCGTCCAGCGGTTCGGGGGCACTGGCCACGGTCACACCTTTGGGCAGCACGAACTGCACCACGAACCCACCGGATGCCGCCCTCTGCGTGACAGGCGCGGTCATCTCGAGCTTCACCGGTGCCACGGCCTGGGTCACCGGGGCCGTCATCGCGAACTTCCGCTCGCCCTTGTTCTTGCCGAAGATATAGCCCGCCAGGATCGGGAACGCCTGGTTGCCCGCTTCATTCGCGGGGCCGGCCACCACCACCTCGGCGACCGCGTAGGCGGCGTATTGCCGCAACTCGACGTCCGCGAGCTTGCGAATGACCTGGTAGTCGGGCTCTTCCGTGGCGTGGCTTGGCATGGCGTAAGTGCCCAAAATAAACATCAGCGAGGCGGCAATGCCCAGCGCTGCGGCGGATCGGCGGAATTTGAGTGAAAGATGATGTTGCATGGGCTGGATGATGGCAGCTCTGGCCCCAAGGCGAAGAACCGGGCAAATCCCGTCGATGACCAAGTTTCAAGTTTCAGTTGCCAGGTGCCAAGTGCCAAGTGCCAGGTGCCAGGTGCCAGGTGCCAAGCTGGCATCATCGGCCGAGTCACCCACAGGCCCGCCATGTTTCCAGCCCTCCATCCCCCCTTCCGCCCTGCCCTCACTGTCCGCAGCCTCGCCGACGTCCTTGCGCTTGAAACCCAGCCCCTGGCCGAGGCCTTGCCGGTGCGCAGCACCTACGAGATTTTCCGCAACTCGGCGGCGGCCTTTGGCGACAAGACGGCGCTGACCTTCCTGCCTGATGCCGATCCGGCAACAAAGCCGGTGCGCTGGAGCTATTCGCAACTGCTGGCCGGCATCCACCAGACTGCCAATTTGCTGCACCGCCTGGGCCTGCAGCCGGACGAGGCGGTGGCCGTGCTGCTGCCGGGCTGCCTGGACTACCACCTGGCGCTGTGGGGCGGCGAGGCAGCGGCCATCGTCCAGCCGCTGAACCCCTTGTTGACCGACGAGAAAACCGCCTCGCTGATGCGGGCCGGCAACGCCCGCGTGCTGATTGCGGGTTTCGATGATGAGCTGTGGGAGAAGGCGCAGCGGCTGCGGGCACTCGTGCCTGGGCTGCACACGGTGCTGCGCGTCGGGCCTGTCGATGACGGGGCCGACAATTTTTCAAGGTTGCGGGCGCTGGAGCCCGATGACCACCTGGTCAGCGGCCGGGTGATCGAGCCAGACGATATCGCCGCCTATTTCCACACCGGCGGCACCACCGGTGCGCCCAAGCTGGCCCGCCACAGCCACCGGGCGCAGGTCTTCACCGCCTGGGCCAGCATCCAGTTGCAGGGCTCGATGCCCGAGGATGTGGCGATCAACGGCTTCCCGCTGTTCCATGTGGCCGGGGTGCTGCCGGGCTCCTTGGCGGCGCTGTCGGCGGGCATGGAAGTGATCATCCCGACCACGGCGCTGTATCGCAACCGAGAGGTGATCGCGAACTACTGGCGGCTGGTCGAAAAATATCGCGTCACCGTGCTGTCGGCCGTGCCGACGGTGCTGGCCGCGCTGGTCAATGTGCCGCTGGACGGGGCCGACATCTCGACCCTGCGCTACTGCCGCACCGGCGCGGCGCCGCTGGCCCCCGAGCTTGCGGCGCGCTTCAAGCGGCAGTTCGGCCTGCATGTGCACGAGAGCCTGGGCATGACCGAGATGGCCGGCATCTCAACCATCACGCCGCCCGGCGTCCACGGCCCGGCCGGTTGCGTGGGCTTGCGGCTGCCGCACACGCAGCTGCGCATCGTGGCGCTCGACGAGCAGGGCGGCGCGTCGGCACACGAACAGCCGCAGGGCGAGACCGGCATGGTGCTGTTCAAGTCGCCCAATCTGTTCTCCGGCTTCATCGATGAGGCCGACAACGCGGGCGCCTTCACCGCCGACGGCTGGCTGGCCAGTGGTGATCTGGGCTGGCTGGACACCGAGGGCCGCCTGAACCTGACCGGCCGCTCCAAGGACCTGATCATCCGCAGCGGCCACAACATCGACCCCAAGGTGATCGAGGACGCGCTGGGTGCCCATCCCGCCGTGCAACTGTGTGCCGCAGTGGGCGCGCCCGATGCCTATGCCGGTGAGTTGCCGGTGGTGTTCGCCACCCTGCGGCCGGGCTGCAGCGCCGACGAGGCTGAGCTGCTGGCCTTCACCGCCGCCCACGTGGACGAGCCGCCGGCCAAGCCGCGTTGGGTGAGGATCATTGACAGCATGCCGATGACCAATGTGGGCAAGATCTACAAGCCCGAACTGCGCGAGATGGCGGCGGCGCTGATGACAGCGGAGCGGGCTCGCTCAAATTAGACAATTGTTTTCATAAAAGACAATTGTTTATACTCGCGGCATGGACAGCAAGAAAGAACAGTTGCTGGCGCTGCTGCAGGCCGACCCCTTCATCAGCCAGCAGGCGCTGGCCGAGAAGCTGGGCTTGTCGCGCTCGGCCATCGCCGGGCATATCGGCGCGCTGACGCGCGAGGGCCGTGTGCTCGGTCGGGCCTATATGCTGCCGCAGCGCTCGGCCCTGCTGTGCATTGGCGGTGCCAATATCGACCGCAAGCTGCGGCTGCTGGGGCCCTTGCAGATGGGCACCTCGAACCCGGCAGCCGGCCAGCTCGAAACACCGGGCGGCGTCGCGCGCAATGTGGCGGAAAACCTGGCGCGGCTGGGCCTGCCGACACAGCTGATCTGCGCTGTCGGCGATGACGCCGGCGGCCGAGCCCTGTTGGCGCAGGCGGCCGAAGTCGGCTTGAACACCCAGGGCTGCTGGGTCGCGGCGGGCGAAACAACGGGCAGCTACACGGCGGTGCTGGACGACAACGGCGCGATGCTGATGGCCCTGGCCGCGATGCCGCTGACCGAGCAGCTGACGCCTGAATTCATGCGCAAAAGCGGCGCGCTACGGATGCAGGCGGGCTTGATCGTGCTCGATCTGAACCTGCCTGCCGCCAGCGTGGCCATGCTGCTGCGCGAGGCGCAAAGCCACGGCGTGCCGATCGTGGCCGTGGCCGTGTCGGCACCCAAGATGAACCGTCTGCCGGAAGATTTGCGCGGCCTGCAATGCCTGATCCTGAACCGGGGCGAGTTGCATGCGCTGGGCGACCCCGATCCGGCGGCGCTGCACCAGCGCGGCGTGCTGCAAGTCATCGTGACCGACGGGGCGCAGGGCGTGGTGTGCAGCCAGGCCGGGATGCCTGCGCAACACCTGACCCCGCAGCCCGCCACGGCGATCATCGACGTGACCGGCGCGGGTGATGCCTTTGCGGCCGGTGTCTGCGCCGGGCTCTGGCAACAGCCGCAAGATTTGTTGCGCGCCGCCCGCCTGGGCCTTCAACTGGCCGCGATGACCCTGCAAACCAACGCCACCGTTCATCCCGATATCAGCCCCGCGTGGCTAGAAACACACACCCAATGACGCCACATCACGCCCTGATCGAATTCGCCCCCGAAGTCGCTGCCGCGCGCGCCGCCGGATTGCCCATCGTGGCACTCGAATCCACCATCATCAGCCACGGCATGCCCTATCCGCAGAACGTGCAGACGGCCCGCGAAGTGGAAGCCATCATCCGCGCCGCCGGTGCCGTGCCGGCGACGATTGCGGTGCTGAGCGGCAAGATCCGCATTGGCCTGACCGAGGCCGAGCTGGAATTGCTGGGCCAGTCGCCCGAGGCGATGAAGGTCAGCCGCCGCGACCTGCCTTACGCGCTGGCCAGCGGCAAGATCGGCGCGACGACGGTGGCGGCCACGATGATCTGCGCGGCGCTGGCGGGCATCGAGGTGTTCGTCACCGGCGGCATCGGCGGCGTGCACCGGGGCGCGGAAACGTCGTTCGACATCTCGGCCGATCTGCAGGAGCTGGCGCAAACGTCCGTGGCCGTCGTCTGCGCCGGGGCGAAGTCGATTCTGGACATCGGCCTTACGCTGGAATACCTGGAGACGCACGGCGTGCCGGTGATCAGCATCGGGCAAGCCAATTTCGCCGCCTTCTACACGCCGGACAGCGGCTTCAAGGCCGATTTCCGGCTCGACACGGCGGCCGAGCAGGCGACCTTCATCCAGACCAAATGGGCGCTGGGCCTGAAGGGCGGTGTGGTCATCAGCAACCCGGTGCCGGCCGCAGCCGCGATGCCCAAAACCGAGATCGACGCGATCACCGCGCAGGCGCTGGCCGAGGCCACCGCCCAAGGCATCGCGGGCAAATTGATCACGCCTTTTTTGCTGGCGCGCATCAAGGCGCTGACCGAAGGACGCAGCCTGGCCACCAATATCGCCCTGGTCAAGCACAACGCACGCGCCGGTGCGCTGCTCGCGCAGGCGCTTACGGCGGCGAAACCCCCGGTGGCCTGATGCCGAACCGGGGCCACCACGCCTGCGTTCACT
>JBBQKT010000136.1:0-9028 GCA_038327205.1 Burkholderiales bacterium
CCTGTTCTGGAAAGCCTACAAATCCGAAGTCACGAACTTCATCGATGAGCTGAAGGCCAAGAAGCCGAGCCTGGAATCGGAGCAGCGCGCCGGCCGTGCCCTGCTGTGGGACAAGCCGGTGGATCGCGCTGCCCAGGCCGAATACCGTGAGGCGACCGTCGCGCAGCAGCCCTACGTTTATCAAACCCACGACAAGTGATTGCTGAAGCCGTCGTCACCGAGACGGTGGACGGCGTGGCCCTGGCCCGGCTCTACGGCGAGCCGATGTTCCAGATGCCGCTGGACCTGTACATCCCGCCGGATGCGCTGGAGATATTTCTTGAAGCGTTTTCCGGACCGCTGGACCTGCTGCTGTACCTGATCCGACGGCAGAACTTCAACATCCTCGACATTCCGCTGGCCGACGTGACGCGGCAGTATTTGAGCTATGTCGAGCAGATCCGCAAGCACAACTTGGAGCTCGCCAGCGACTATCTGCTGATGGCCGCGATGCTGATCGAGATCAAGTCACGGATGCTGCTGCCGCCCAAGAAGAGCGCCGACGGGGCCGAGCCCGAAGACCCCCGTGCCGAGCTGGTCCGGCGGCTGTTGGAATACGAGCAGATCAAGCTGGCCGCCGCGGGACTTGACGCCCTGCCGGTGCTGGGGCGAGATTTTCTACGGGCCGATGTGCATGTCGAGCAATCGCTGACGCCGCGCTATGCCGACGTCGATGCGAATGACCTGCGCGACGCCTGGCTCGACATCCTGAAGCGCGCCCGGCTCAACCAGCACCACCACATCAGCCGCGAGCAGCTCTCGGTGCGCGAGCACATGAGCATCGTGCTGCGCCGGCTGCAGGGCGAGCGCTTCGTGATGTTCGAGCAGCTGTTCGACGTCAGCCGCGGCCAGGCCGTGCTGGTGGTGACGTTCATCGCGTTGCTGGAGCTGGCGCGTGAACGCCTGCTGGAAATCACCCAGGCGGAGGCGTTTGCGCCGATTTATGTGCGCTTGGCCTACACGCCCTCTTAGCGCTTGGTCGTTCTGAGCGTCGAGAATGTCGCCGCCGGGTCGCGCTGCCCCATCTGCGCCACGGCCAGCACCGCCTGTGTGCGGGAATTGACACCCAGCACCTTGAGCACGGCGGCGACATGGTCCTTCACCGTTTCGGGTGTCACGCCCAGCTCGCGGGCGATGATCTTATTGGGCATGCCGCGCAGCAGCAGGGCCAAGACATCGGCCTGGCGCGGCGTCAACGGCAGGTCATCGAGCGTGGTGATGGGCGTGGCATCCGGGTTTGCCGCTGCCGCCTCTTGGCTGCGCTGCATTTTTTCGGCCCGGCTCAAGCCAGCGGGCGGCGTGACCGGCGGGCTGGTCGAGAAGGTCATGCCAGGGCCCAGCGAAGGCACATAGATGCCGCCCGCCATCACCAAACGCAGCGCCTGCGCCAGTTCTTCGGTACTGGTCCGCTTGGGCACAAAACCCATCGCCCCTTGGTCGATCGAGCGCACCACATCGCCAGCATGGTCAGACGCCGACATCACCACCACGGCCAGGCCGGGATAAGTGGTGCGGAACTCCTCCAGCACATCGAAGCCACTGGCATCGCCGAGTTGCAGGTCGAGCAGGACGAGGTCGAAATTATTGTTGCGGCGGATCGTTTCACGCGCTGCCTCGGCGCTGTCGGCCACCACCACATGGACGCCCTCGCCCATGCTTTCGATCACGGTCTTCAGCGCCAGCAGGATCAGTGGGTGGTCGTCCACGAGCAGCACGTTCATGCTGCCCACCCCGCCATATCAATCATTGTTTCCATAGGGCGCGGATGATAAAGCTCAGATGTACTGGCGGGTCAAGGATTCGGCCACGCAAACCGGCTTGGCTGCACCCTCCCGCTCCACCGTCACTTCCACCGCGAGCTGCGCGCCTCCGATGATCGGTTCGAAGGCCAACAGCTTGAAGCGCCCGCGCAACCGGCTGTCCACCGGCACCGGGGCCGGAAACCGCACCTTGCCGAGGCCGTAATTGAGCGCCATTCGCGTGTCGCTGACGGTGTAGCTCTGGGCGAAGAACTTGGGCAGCAGGCTGAGGGTCAAAAAGCCGTGGGCGATGGTGGCGCCAAAAGGCCCGGCGGCGGCGCGCACCGGGTCGGTGTGAATCCATTGTTGGTCATCGGTGGCATCGGCAAAGCGCTGGATGCGCGCCTGGTCGATCGTGGTCCATTCGCTCAGACCAATTTCTTCGCCCACCAGGGCAGCCAGATCGGCCAATTTTTCAAACGTTCGCATCGACAGTTCGTCCTATTTTGCTTGTTAACCTTGACGGTATGTCAAATGTACTGATCCTCGCGGCCCACCCCGACCTCGCGCAATCGCGTGTTACCCGGACGCTGCTCGATGCGGCGGCCGGCGTCGACGGCGTGCAGGTGCGGGAGCTTTACCGGCTCTACCCCGATTACGCCATCGACGTGCCCGCCGAACAGGGGGCCGTCAGCCAGGCGAACCTGCTGCTGCTGCTGCACCCGCTGCATTGGTACAGCATGCCGGCGCTGCAAAAGCTCTGGATCGACGAGGTGCTGCGCTTTGGCTGGGCTTACGGGCCGGGTGGCGACGCCTTGTTGGGCAAGGACTTGTGGCTGGTCAGCTCGACCGGCGGAACCGCCGAGTCCTACGCGACTGACGGCTACAACAGCCACCCGATCGATGCCTTCTTGCTGCCCTATGCGCAAACCGCGCGGATCTGCGGCATGCGATTTTTGCCGCCGCTGCTGCTGCATGGCACGCACCGCGCCAGCGACACCGAGGTGGCGCAGCACGCCGACGCGTTCTTGAGCGGTCTGGCCCGCCACCGCGCCGCCAACGCAGCCACGCCCCGGCCCGAGATTCCGCTCGATGCCCGCCCCGCCCTGTTCAGCAGCTTGAAAGCAATGCCCTGATGGAACACAGCAACTGGCTTCAGCTGCCCCTGGTCTTTTTGGCCGCCGCCGTGCTGGCCGTGCCGCTGGCTCGCTGGTTGCGGCTGGGCTCGATCCTGGGGTATTTGGTGGCGGGCGTCGTCATCGGCCCAAGCGTGCTGGGCCTGATCACTGCGCCCGAGACCGTGCTTGAGGTGGCGGAATTCGGCGTCGTGCTGATGATGTTCCTGGTCGGTCTTGAATTGGAGCCCAAGCGCTTGTGGGCAATGCGGCGACCGATCTTTGGCTGGGGTTCGCTGCAGTTGTTCGGCTCCACCGCCCTGCTGTTCGGCTTGGCCCTGCTGTTCGGCCAGCCATGGCGGCTGGCCCTGGTGGCGAGCGTCGGGCTGGCGATGTCATCCACCGCCGTGGCCCTGGCGGTGCTGGCCGAGCGCAATCTGGGCCGCACCACCGCTGGGCAAAGCATCTTGAGCGTGGCCCTGCTGCAAGACATTGCCGCCATCCCCATCCTGGCCCTGGTGCCGGTGATTGCTTTGAGCAGCGCGCCCGATGACGGTGCCTCAAGCGGCTGGGCCGCACTGAAGGCGCTGGCGGTGATGGCCAGCATCATCTTCGGGGGGCGGTTGGCGCTGCGCCCGGCCTTGCGCTGGATCGCCGGCAGCCGCACGCCCGAAATCTTCACCGCTGCCGCCCTGCTGCTGGTGCTGGGCACGGCAGCGCTGATGCACAGCGTCGGCCTGTCGATGGCGCTGGGCGCTTTCCTGGCCGGCGTGTTGCTGGCCGAAAGCGAATACCGGCGCGAACTGGAAACCGATCTGGAGCCTTTTAAAGGCCTGTTGCTGGGCCTGTTCTTCATTGCGGTAGGCATGGGGCTTGATCTGGCCGCCGTGCGGGCGCAGCCCTGGCTGGTGGCGGGCCTGCTGGCGGCGCTGCTGGTGACCAAGAGCCTGCTGCTGGCGGTGATGGCGCGGCTGATGCAAATCCCGCTGCTGGAGCGACCGGTCTTCGTGATCTTGCTGGCCCAGGGCGGCGAGTTCGGCTTCGTGGTGTTTCAGTTGGCGGGCCAGGCCGGGCTGATCGACGCCGCGCAAAGCTCGGCCCTGGTGGCGGCGATTGCACTGTCGCTGGCTTGCACGCCGGCCCTGCTGCTGCTGTCCGACCGGCTGGCGCCACGCTTGGCGAGCCGCAACATCCCCGTCGGCGCGGCGATGGAAGCCGAGCAGCAGGCGCCGATCATCATTGCTGGCTTCGGCCGCTACGGGCAGATCATCGGCCGGCTGCTTTTTGCCAACGGCTTCGAGGCGACGGTGCTCGACCATGATGCCGAGGCCATCGATGCGCTGCGAAAATTCGGCTGGCGGGTTTTTTTTGGTGATGCCTCGCGGCTTGATCTGCTGCGTACCGCCGGTGCGGAAAAGGCCCGGGTGCTGGTGATTGCGGTGGACGACATGAGCCAGAGCGTGCGCATTGCCGAGCTGGCGCGCCAGCATTTCCCGCAGGTGCAAATCATTGCTCGCGCCCGCAATGTGCGGCACTACTACCGGCTGCGCGAGCTGGGCGTGACCCTGATCGAACGCGAAACCTTTGATTCCGCCCTGATGAGCGCCCGCAGCGTGCTCGAAGTGCTGGGCATGGAGCCGCATGCCGCACGGCGCCTCGCCTGGCGGTTTCGCCAGCACAACGTCGATCAGCTGGAGCGCACTGTCCCGCTGCACGACGACCAGGACGCCCTCATTGCCGCTGCCAAGCAAGGCCGCCAACAGTTTGAAGAACTGATCGCCCAGGAACGGCAGGAGGCCGAGGCGCAGCAGCAGCGCCAAAAGCAGCAACAACAGGGCTGGGGCAAGGCCGGGTGAGAAGAAAGACAATCGCGCCATGTTTGCCCCCTCCCAACTCGAAGTCCGGCGCTTTTTCTGCGCCACCTACCGCAAGCTCCAAGACAAAGCGCCGCTGATCCCGATGGAAGCGCTGGCCGCCGACTGGATTGCCGAACACCCTGAATACCATGCCGACCTGGCGGATGAGGCCGCCGCGCTGGCCGCCGTCTACAGCGTCGAGGACGGCCGCACCAACCCGTTTTTGCATCTGGCTATGCATTTGACGATCACCGAACAGCACGCCATCGACCAGCCCACCGGTGTCCGGCAAGCGATTGACCTGTTGGCCGCCAAGCGCAACTCGCTGCATGACGCGCATCACGTCGCGATGGAAGCGCTGGGTGAAATGATCTGGCAGTCACAGCGCAGCGGGCTGCCGCCGGATGGCCATGCCTATTTGGACCGGGTGCGCAGCAAGGCGACGCGCTGACAGCCGATCCGCGCCAATAAAAAAAGCCACCTCGCGGGTGGCTTTTCTTATTGGCACATCAAACAACTCAAACCTGAATCGATCCGCCCAGGCTTGATTTGCGTTCGCTCTTGCCCAGCGCCGAATACAGGCCGGTGGGCTCACTAGGCATCAGCACGTCGATGGCGCGATCCAGTGAGGCGGTGGCGCGGGCAAGAGATTCGCGTTGGGCGGCAACTTTGCCGCCGGCTTGCACCAAGCGGCTGCGCAGCTGCGGTGGCACAACCCCACCTTGGGCGGCTTCGCTGAAGCTGGTGATGGCCTGTGCCAAGGCTTGATGCAGGCGGGCAGCATATTGTTCGATGGCTTGGGTGTCCCGGCGCAACAGCGCGTCTCCGAGCAGGTTGAGGCAGCTTTCCACTTCGAGCAGGGGCACTTCCAGCTGCTGGGCAAGCGGGGTGGCAGTCAGGTCCGTAGGATGCGAAGCGTGCATGAATGTCCCCGCCGAACGGCGTCAAGGGCTCCATTGAAAAAGTCAGATCGGGCGGCGCCAAAAACCAAAACGGCAACGGCACTGCCCACTCATCCATCCGTCAATCGTTCAATCTGTCGTTCGTTCAGTGCGGCTGCGCCCGGCTCAACACTTCTTGCGCGTTGGCGATCAACTTGTCGGCAATCGCCTCCGCGTTGACGGTGTACTTGCCGTCGGTGATGGCCTGCGTGATGCGGCCAACTTTTTGGACGTCGAAGCTGCCGTCATCGGGCACACCCGCCAGCAAGGCCGTGGCCGTGCTCGACAGCTCAATCTTGGTGCTGGCTTCAGGGGCTTTCTTGGCCCCTGCCACATTGGCCGTACCGGCGGCTGTTGTGGTTGATGACGTTGTTGCCGCCGTAGTTGCAGACGTGGCAGGCTTGTCAGCCCCCACGGGGGCCGATGCAATATCTGGGCTCATTCCAATTTTCATACTTTTCTCCAAAGCTCAGGGGCTGGCCCTAAACCGTTCAGGTTTTTCGCTATTTCGTCGCACCACAGGGTAACTTGAGCGATTTCGGAAGGCACCCGCCACCGGATTGAGGGGGTTGACCCGTTCACAGCACCACCTCCACCCTTCGCTCGCCCACCACGCGGCCGGTCACCATGCGGCCGTTTTCAAACCTAACCTTCACATCTTGCCCTTCCAGCCCGGCAGCCATGGCCTGACCTTCGCCAGCCACAGCAAAACCCGTGCCGTTTGCACGAACGCTGACGGTATCGCCAGCGGCAAACCATTGACGCTGTCGCAGCGCACCGCTGCGCAGCGCCTCACCGCCGGCCACCGGCCGGCTCAGCGAGCGGCCAACCAACGCGGCGGCGTCGGTGAACACGGCACCCGGCTCGGCCGCTATATCTATGTCGGCGGCAGACAGCTCGGCTTGAGTCAACACGGTGCCGGCAGGCAGATTGGTGGCCGCGACGAGGGCGCGGGCGTAGACCTTGACGACGACGGGCACGCTGACGTTCCAGCGGGCTTGTCCATCCACGCAGCGCAGGCCGATGCGGGTGCGACCCCACATATGCAGACCGGTGGGCAGATAGGGTTGCACTTGCGCGCAGGGCGCGAGCTTGAGGCGGGGATCGAGCGCGCCCACCTGCACATCAACCCGGGCCTGGGGCGGCGCACCGACTGTCGCCCCGGCCAAGGCCAGTTGTTGCACCTGCGCCAGCACCTGCGCGCCCAGGCCCTGCGCCGCGGCGGGCGACGAGACCAGCGCGGCAAGCAAGGCAAGCAAGAGGGGGAACAGGCGACTTTGAAGCATGGAAGAACTTTAGGGCTGACAGGCGACCGCAAGGCGCGGAAATGCCCAGCAAAGCCCTTGTTATTCCCGCTCATGTTTGGCGAGTCGACGAACAGAATTCAGTCAAACGCCCCATGCCTTTTGTTTTGCCTCCCGCTTTTTGAGGGCCCACCTCATGTTGAACCGACTGACCGACGCTTTGAACTTCCAGACCCAGGCCCTGAACCTGCGGTCGGAGCGCCAGCGCATGCTGGCCAGCAATATCGCCAATGCCGACACACCGGGCTACCAGGCCCGTGACATGAATTTTGCCCAGGCTCTGCGCGATGCCACGTCAGGTGGCGACGTTGCCGGCGCGATGAGGACTACGCAGTCCGGTCACATCGCCCCGCCCGCCGGCGCCCGCAGTGATTCGCAAAAGCTCTACGCCACCGCGGCCCAAACCAATCTGGACAGCAACACGGTGGACATGGACCGCGAGCGGGCGAACTTTGCCGACAACGCGGTCAAGTACGAGGCGACCCTGCGCTTCATCAACTCATCGGTGCGCACCACGCTCGACGCGATGAAGTCACCCAACGCTGCCTGATAGAACAAGGAGCCCGCCATGTCGATGTTCCAGATTTTCAATGTTGCCGGCAGCGCGGTCAGCGCGCAAAGCCAGCGGCTCAATGTGGTGGCCAGCAACCTCGCCAACGCCGACACCGTGGCCGGCCCCGATGGCCAGGCCTACAAAGCGCGGCAAGTGGTGTTCCAGACCGCCCTGATGGGTGCGGGCAACGACATCGGCAACGCCGGCGTGCGCGTCAGCACCATCAGCGAAGACCAGACCGCCGGCCGCAAGGTGCACGACCCCAAGCACCCGCAGGCCGATGCCGAGGGCTATGTGACCTACAGCAACGTCAACACGGTGGAGGAAATGGTCAACATGATTTCCGCCTCGCGTTCCTATCAAAACAATATCGAGGTGATGAGCACGGCAAAAAGCCTGCTGCTCAAAACCTTGCAGCTCGGCCAGGGCTGACGCTCGCTAACCAGAGGCCCACGCCATGGATATTTCCGCCCTCAATACGATCTCGAACAACAAGCCGACGGTGTCGTCAACCAAAGACGCTGCCGACACGCAGGACCGTTTCCTGAAGCTGCTGGTCGCGCAGATGAAGAACCAGGACCCGATGAACCCGATGGACAACGCCCAGGTCACCAGCCAGATGGCGCAGATCCAGACGGTGACCGGCATCGGCACCCTGGACAACACCGTCAAGGGCCTGACGTCGCAGTTCAACCAGATGCAGGGCCTGCAAAGCGTGTCCCTGGTGGGACGCGATGTGTCGGTGGCGGGCAATCGGATGAGTTTTGCTGACGGCAAGGGCGTTGGCAGTTTCGAGCTGGCCTCGGCCGCTGATACGGTCAAGCTTGAAGTGCTGACGGCTGCGGGCGGGGTGCTCGACACGGTGCAGCTCGGTGCCCAGGGCACCGGTCGCCAGAGCTTTGAGTGGCCCAACGCCAACTACGACGACAGCGCCGGGCTGAAGTTCCGCATCACCGCAACCCAGGGCACCGGCGCCGTCAGCAACACCACCTTCACCCAAGACAAGGTGATGGCGGTGAACACCAGCGGGGCCAAGCTGCAACTGCAATTGCAAAACCTCGGACTGGTCGATTACAGCGCCGTCACGACGATTGACTGATTGACTGATTCAGCACGCAAGAAGGACATGACATGAGCTTCCAACAAGGCCTTTCCGGTTTGAACAATTCGAGCAAGAGCTTGGATGTGATCGGCAACAACATCGCCAACTCCAGCACCTTCGGGGCCAAGAGTTCGCGCGCTGAATTTGCCGACGTGTATGCCGGTGCGCTGAACGGCGCTGGCGGCAGCCCGATTGGCATCGGCGTCAGCGTGGCGGCCGTGGCGCAGCAGTTCACCCAGGGCAATATCACCACCACCGACAGCCCGATGGACCTGGCCATCAACGGCGGCGGCTTCTTTCAGGTCAGCGACGGCAAGAACCCGGTGGTTTACAGCCGCAACGGCCAGTTCAAGCTGAGCCGCGACGGCTTCATCGTCAA
>JBBQKT010000137.1:0-9026 GCA_038327205.1 Burkholderiales bacterium
GCGCTTGCGGGAAAAGGCCGGGATGATGGCGCTGACGATGCCGAAGGCCGGCAAGATCATGATGTAGACCTCGGGGTGACCGAAGAACCAGAAGATGTGCTGGTACATCACCGGGTCGCCACCGCCAGCAGGGCTGAAGAAGCTGGTGCCGAAGTGACGGTCGGTCAGGGTCATCGTGATGGCACCGGCCAACACGGGCATGACGGCAATCAGCAGGTAGGCCGTGATCAGCCAGGTCCAGCAGAACAGCGGCATCTTCATCAGGGTCATGCCGGGTGCGCGCATGTTCAGGATGGTGACGACGATGTTGATCGACCCCATGATGGAAGAGGCGCCCATCAAGTGCATCGCGAAGATGCCGGCGTCCATCGATGGGCCCATCTGCAGGGTCAGCGGGGCGTACATCGTCCAGCCGGCAGCGGGTGCGCCGCCGGGCATGAAGAAGGAGCCGACCAGCATCAGCGCCGCCGGAATCAACAGCCAGAAGCTGAAGTTGTTCATGCGCGCGAAGGCCATGTCCGAAGCGCCGATCTGCAGCGGCACCATCCAGTTCGCGAAGCCGACAAACGCCGGCATGATCGCGCCGAACACCATGATCAGGCCATGCATCGTGGTGAACTGGTTGAACAGCTCGGGGTTGAAGAATTGCAGGCCCGGCTGGAACAATTCGGCGCGGATGCAAAGGGCCAGCACGCCACCGATCATGAACATCGCGAACGAGAACAGCAGGTACAGCGTGCCGATGTCTTTGTGGTTGGTCGCGTAGACCCAACGCCGCCAGCCGGTCGGGGCGTGGTGATCATCGTGATGATCGTCGTGCGCAGGATGCGCGATGGGATGGTCAAGTACTGCACTCATGGTCGGACTCCGAGGCTGTCTGTTCTGTTACTTGCGGGCAGCGACGACTTCGGCCGGCTGCACCACTTGCCCGGTCTTGTTCGACCAGTTGTTCTTGGTGTACGTGATGACGGCTGCGATATCGGTATCGCTGAGCGTCTTCCAGGAAGGCATAGCGCCATTGAGGCGGCCGTTCAGCAACACATCAATCTGCGTCTTGTGATCATCTGACAGCACGATGGCCGAACCGTCCAAGGGCTTGATTGGCCCCGCGCCCTTGCCGTCAGCCTTGTGGCAGACCGCGCAGTTGGCGGTGTAGAGCTTTTCACCGCGCACTTGCAGCGCTGTCAGCTCCCAGACCTTGCTTGGATCGTCGGCCTTGGCAGCGAGTTTTTTCTTCTCACCATCGACCCAGGCGGTGTAATCCTCGGCGGAAACCACCTTCACATGGATGGGCATGTAGGCGTGTTCTTTACCGCACAGTTCGGCGCATTGACCGTAGTAGCTGCCGATTTTGTCAGCGCGGAACCAGGTGTCGCGGACGAAGCCGGGGATGGCATCTTGCTTGACGCCGAAGGAGGGCACCGACCAGGCATGGATCACGTCCACCGCCGTGGTGATGATGCGCACCTTTTTGTTGACGGGCACGACCAGCGGGTTATCGACCTTGAGCAGGTAGTCGTCGCCCTCGGGCTTGCCCGAATTTGACATCTCGCGCTGGCTGGCATCAAGCGTGGCGTAGAAGGCAATGCCCTCGCCTTCGCCCTTGATGTAGTCGTAACCCCATTTCCACTGCTGGCCGGTGGCCTTGATGGTGAGGTCGGCGTTGGTCGTGTCCTTCATCGCGACGACGACCTTGGTGGCGGGCAAGGCCATCAGGATCACGATGATGAAGGGCACCACGGTCCAAGCGATCTCGACCTTGACGCTTTCGTGGAAGTTGGCCGAGACGGCCCCCTTCGACTTGCGGTGCTTGAAGATGGAATAGAACATCACGCCGAACACGGCAAAGAAAATCACCAGACAGATGATCATCACGAAGTTGTGCAACCACATCTGATCGACGGCGATCCGGGTGACCGGATTTTGGAGGTTCAGTTGGCGGACGCCCGGGCCGCCTGGAAGGTCATTCACCGCCATCGCGGCCTGCGTTGTCAGCGCGGCTCCGGCTGTCAAGGCCCAAGTCCTGAGCCTGCGCCCGGCTCGATGCACTCCTGCGTTCATCGTCATCATCATGGTCGTCGCTTCTATTTCAAATCCAGCCACAAATGGCAAAGTGGTGCGCTGGGCGACCACCGTTGCATTCATCTTGTCTTGCAGATCACGCTTGAGCCCATCGAGCCCACAGCCGCCGAGTGGAGGCATGCGCATTTTGGTCAGCCCACTATTTTAGCCCAGGCGCGCAATCCCATTTGTCGGTTTTGTGCGTCGCATCATCTTTGGCGTGGTCGACGCACCATGGCGCGCATGTCATCGAGCGACACCTGCGTCTCAGCGCTCAGCCGCGCCTTGGGCACCGGCTTGAACGCATGGCCGTAAACGATCTCCAGGCTCAGCCGCAGCAAGCCGTCGGTACCGCGCAGGTCTTCCAGCGCCACGAGCAGCGTTTGCCGCCATGCGCGCCCTCGCAAACCTGCGAAGCGGTCGGGTGCGGCATTGCCGCCCAGCGCCCGCAAGTCATTCAGCAAGGCCTCGGGCTGCGTCCAGGTCAAGCTGATGCGTTCCTGATCCATCACCGGGTCGGCAAAGCCGGCCTCGATCAGCAGATCGCCAATGTCATGCATGTCCCACCAATCGGTGGCCGGACGCCCCCAGCCGCGCTGGCTGTAGACGCGGCGCAACTCGACAAAACTGTCCGGCCCCAGACACGAGAACATCACAAACCCGTCCACCGCCAAGACCGCCTGCCAACGTGCCAGCGTTTGCGGCATGTCCAAGCTGGTGTGCAAGGCCATATTGGCCCAGACCAGATCAACCTGCGTGTCTTGCAGCGCGTCGGGCGCCAGCACTTGTACCGGGGCGCGGCGCAACACCTTTTCCCGCCAGCCGCGCGGATGGGCGGCACTGCTGCGCGCCCGCAGGGCTGGCGTGGCCTCGACCAGCGCCTGCTCGGCCTGTGGGTAGCTGGCAGCCAAGGCGGCGTCACTCGCGCCCAGGAAGGCCGACCACTGAAGCACGCGCTGCGGCTGCAACTTGATGATGGGCAGGCGCTCGGCCATGCGGCCGGCAATCTCGGCGTGCAACCAGGGCGCGTGCTCGGCCGCTGCCAACCGGCGCAATTGGCGCGCCACGGCCGGGCCGTCAAGGTGTTGCGTGCGCGGCGGCTGTTGCGACTTTTCGTTTGTGGGGGGTGGGGTCAGGTCCAACATCGGTCGCCAGTATATTGATCCGATGCCTGCGCGACCGGTGCTCCCGCTATACCCACACCCGCCTGCCCTGGTCGAGCGGGTGTTGATGCGTTGCCCCGGCCAATGCGCTGTTTGCCGCAGCTGGTCCAGCCAACATGTCTGCGGCGAGTGCCTGTTGCGATATGCACGGCCGGTGCCGCGCTGCTGGACCTGCGCAGCCCACCTGCCGCCAGCCCTCATCGGTCGGCGCGAACCCAAATGCGGCGCCTGCCTGCGCACGCCGCCACCGCTGGACCGCACGATTGCCGCACTCGACTACGCCTTCCCCTGGGACGGCTTGCTGCAACGCTACAAATTCCATCAAGCCATTGAGTTGCGCGCCAGCCTGGTAGAGAGGCTCGACCAGACCATCGGGCTTGCTGAGGTCGAGGCGCCGGACTGGCTGCTGGCGGTGCCGCTGAATGCGCAGCGTCAACGTGAGCGCGGCTACAACCAAAGCTTTGAGCTGGCCCGCGCGCTGGCGCGCCGGCGCAAGCTGCGCTGTGACGGCGAGTTATTGCTCCGCGTGCGCGACACGTCGCGCCAAACCCAGCTCAATGCGAAAGACCGCGCCGCCAATGTGCGCGGCGCATTCGCGGTGGAGCCCAGCCGCCGCAAGCAGTTGCAGGGCAGCCACGTCGTTCTCGTCGATGATGTGATGACCAGCGGCGCCACCCTGTACGAGCTGGCCCGCGTGCTGCGCCAAGCCGGAGCGGCCCATGTGCAAGCCTGGGTGGTGGCCCGCACTCCCGATCCCTCATCAGACTGAATCCATGTTCCACATCGTTCTGGTCCAGCCAGAAATCCCGCCCAATACCGGCAATATCATCCGCCTGGCCGCCAACACCGGCTGCACCCTGCACCTGATCGAACCGCTGGGCTTTTTGATGGAAGACCGGCTGCTGCAGCGCGCCGGGCTCGACTATCACGAATACACCGCCGTCTTGCGCCATGCGAGCTGGCCTGCCTTCATCGCCGCAGCACAGCCACCGGCCGATCGACTGTTTGCCTTCACCACGCGCGGCAGCCGACCTTTTGCCGAGGTGCAATGGCAGCCAGGTGACTTCCTCGTCTTTGGCTCGGAGACCGCCGGGCTGCGGCCCGAGGTGCGTGATCAGTTCCCCCTGGCGCAGCGCGTGCGCCTGCCGATGCTGCCCGAGCAGCGCAGCCTCAACCTGAGCAACAGCGTGGCGGTGGCGGTCTTCGAGGCCTGGCGGCAGAACGACTACGCAGGCGGGGCTTAGCTTTCTGCCCTGGCCTGCCGGCCCATCAGCAGATCGACCGCAGCCGCCGCACTCAAACGTCCGTCCAGCACGGCCACCACCGCCTCGGTGATGGGCATGTCCACGCCCTTGCTGCGGGCACGGGCGAGGACGGTCGGCGCGCTGTAAACCCCCTCGGCCACATGGCCGAGATCGCGCAGGATCTGGGCCAGCGGCAGGCCCTCGGCGAGCATCAGGCCGACGCGTCGGTTGCGCGACAGATCGCCGGTGGCCGTCAGCACCAGGTCACCCATGCCCGAGAGACCCATGAAGGTCTCGGCCTTGGCACCCAGGGCCAAACCCAAGCGAAGCATCTCGGCCAGGCCGCGGGTGATGAGCGCCGCACGGGCGTTCAGGCCCGGCGCGTTGCCGACATCACCTACTCTTTCGGCCCGCAAGCGCAGGCCATCGGCGGTGCCGACGGCAATCGCCAACACGTTCTTCACCGCGCCGCCCACCTCGACGCCGACCGGATCGGCCGAGGTGTAGACGCGCAGCCGCTCGCTGTGAAACGCATCGACCGCCGCTTGCGCCAAGTCAGCGTCTTCACTTGCGGCAACCAAGGCAGTGGGCTGACCTGCCGCCACCTCTTGCGCAAAGCTGGGGCCGGACAGAATGCCCACCCGCAGGCGCGGCTGCACCTCGCGGGCGATCTCGTGACCCAGCAGGCCGGTGCCGGCTTCAAAGCCCTTGCACAACCACAGCACACGTGCGCCATCGGGCAGCGCAGCCAGCATCCCGCGCAGCGCAGCCATCGGGGTGGCGATGACGATCAGGCCGTCACCTCCTTGACCACTGCCATGCGCGATGGACTCGCCCAGGTCATTGCTGAGGCTCAAACCGGGCGGCAGCACGGTATCGGGCAAATAACGGCGGTTGCAGCGCGACGCCTGCATGTCGGCACAGGCGTGCGCATCCCGCGCCCACAGCCGCACCTCATGACGCGCTGCGGCTTGCACCGCCAGCGCCGTGCCCCAGGCACCAGCTCCCAACACGCTGATCTTCATCGGTCTTCTTCGCTCCATGAAAAACGCGCCCGGTGCTGCGCTGGGCAGCCTGCGGGCGCGCTTCAATTGGTGGTGCTCAGTTCAGTGTGGTCGAACCGTTGGCACCGGCCGCAGCGGCTTCACGCTGTGCTTGTTGCGCCTCGAACATCGCCTGGAAATTGACCTCGGACAGCAGCACCGGCGGGAAGCCGGCGCGGGTGCAGACGTCGGACACGATGGCGCGCAGATACGGGTAGATCATCTGCGGGCAGACGATGCCCAGAATGCCCTCGACCTGCTCGGTCGGCACATTGCGGATCTCGAAGATGCCGGCCTGCTTGGCTTCGATCAGAAACAGGGTCCGGTCGCCGACCTTGGTGGTGACGGTGGCGGTGACGCAGACCTCAAACACGCCCTCAGCCACCGGCTCGGCGGCCAGGGCCAGGTTGATATCAACCTGGGGTTGTGTCTGCTCCAGCAGGATTTGCGGTGCGTTCGGCTGCTCCAGCGACAGGTCTTTCAGGTACATGCGCTGAATTTGGAATACGGGGGTGCTGGTCTCGTCGGACATGGATTTTTCCTGAATTTTGTGAAGCCCGCGAGCCGATGCTCTGGGGCGGCGAGCGCGATTATGGCGCAGTCGATTTTGGGTCAGCCTTGCAACAAGGCCTGCAACTCACCGCGCTGATCCAGCGCGATCAAATCGTCGCATCCGCCCACATGGCGGTCACCGATGAAGATCTGCGGCACGCTGCTGCGGCCGGTGAGCGCGATCATGGTTTGCCGCTCCGCAGGGTGCAGATCAACCCGCACCTCATTGATCGACGCCACCCCGCGCTGCTTCAGCAAGGCCTTGGCCCGCACGCAATAGGGGCAGGTCTCGGTCGCATACATCTTGACGACTGCTTGGGCGCTGCTCATGGTCAGGCCGCCTTTTCAACGGGCAGATTGGCAGCGCGCCAGGCGGCCAAGCCGCCGTCCAGGGCCATCGCCTTGTCGTAACCCAGCTTGCGCAGAGCGGCAGCGCCGCGCGCCGCGCGGGCCCCGGTCTTGCAGACGACCACCAGGGGCAAGGCCTTGTTGGTGGGCAGCGACTTATGCCCTTCCAACGAACCCAGCGGGATGCTGCGTGCACCGGAGACATGGCCTGCCGCGAACTCGTCGGGCTCGCTCACATCGATGAGCACGCCCTTCTCGCGGTTCAGCACCCGCACCGCTTCGGCGGTGCTGAGCACAGCGCCCTGGCTTGACTTGGCAAGCGTTGGCCACAGGAGCAAGCCACCGGAGGTGAGGGCCGCCAAAAACAAAATCCAGTTGTCGAGCAAGAACTTCAAGGGCGTGCGTCCGGTGATGTGAAAACCTCGCATTATAGAAAAAGCCCGCCAACACGAGGTTGGCGGGCTGCCAGTTGGGCTTGCGAAGAATTTTTCAGCTCAGTTTGAAGGTTGAAACCGAGGTTTGCAGCGCTTTGGCCTGCGCTTCCAGGCTCGACGCTGCGGCCGCCGCCTCCTCGACCAGGGCGGCGTTTTGCTGGGTCATCTGATCGAGCTGGCCGACCGAGGTATTGACCTGACCAATGCCCTGGCTTTGCTCGCTGGACGCAGCGGTGATTTCGCCAATGATGTCGGAAACACGCTGCACGCTGGCGACGATTTCGTCCATCGTGGCCCCGGCATCCTTGACCAGGCGGCTGCCGGACTCGACCTTGTCCACGCTGGCGCCGATCAGGCCCTTGATCTCTTTGGCGGCCTGGGCCGAGCGCTGGGCCAAGCTGCGCACCTCCGCCGCCACCACCGCAAAGCCCCGGCCCTGCTCGCCCGCGCGGGCCGCTTCCACGGCGGCATTCAGCGCCAGGATATTGGTCTGGAAGGCGATGCCGTCGATCACGCCAATGATGTCGCTGATCTTTTTCGAGCTGACATTGATGTCGTTCATCGTGGTGACGACCTGGGACACCACCTCACCGCCCTTGCGGGCCACTGCCGCTGCCGAGCCGGCCAATTGATTGGCTTGCGCGGCCGCATCGGCGCTCTGGCGCACCGTGTCGGTGAGCGTCTGCATATTGCTGGAGGTCTGCTCCAAGGACGAGGCCTGCTTTTCGGTGCGCAGCGACAGGTCGTGGTTGCCCACAGCAATTTCACGCGAGGCAATCGTCATCGAATCGGTGCCGGTGCGCACATCGGCCACGATGGCCGCGAGGCCGGTGGACATGTCGCGAACGGCAGCCAACAAGCTGGCGTCCGCACCCGGTGCCACATGGATGTCTTGCGACAGATCGCCCTCGGCCATGCTGCGCATCACGTCACGGGCATATTCGGGCTCGCCGCCCAATTGCCGCCAGACACTGCCGATGACCAGGAAAGAGCACAGGCCCAGCGCCCCCACTACCACCACGCCGCTGACGACGATGGCCGTCACGCTGGCGGACACGCCGGCATCGGCGCGCTCCAGGCCCTTGTCAAAGCTTTCGCTGGCCTCGGTGCGGGCCTTGGCGACAGCGTCCTCCAAGGTCTTGAGCGTGGCTTGCATTTTGGGAATCGCGCCGGCCTTGTCGCCGGTCTTGATACCCAGAAACAACTCGGCGGTGTCCACTGAAGCGGCAAAGTAGGCTTCGAAGCTGGTTTTCAACAGGGCTGCAGTGGCCGATTTGCCTTCCAGCTTGGCCATCGCTTCAAGCAATTTACGCAGGCTGACGGCGCGTTCCTTGGCTTCGTCGAGGCGCTTCTTCTCGCCCTCGGCCACCGCGCTTTGAATGGTGGCGCCAAGCGCTTCCAATTGCGAAGAAAACTGCGTGGTGGCGTCCACATACGGGAAGTCAATCGTCCCCACATCCTTGATGGCTGCGGAGGTGCGGGCCGAAAACCCGAGCACCACCAAAATGCCCACTGCAAAGATCGCTGCGGCCAGGACCGGCAACAGCCAAATCCGCGTTTTTACATTCATCTCAACTCCTCAGGCCAGCTAGGACTGCCGCCACCCGGCTTGCATCGGCAAGGAGAGTGGCGGCCAATCAGGTCAAACAAGGGCGGTCCGTCAATCCACGCTCAAGACGACCTTGACGCTGGCGTCCACCGCTGATTTCTCGATGTAGCCGATCGCGTCCGGGTTGCCAGCGACAAACTTCTTGACGTCGGCCGAACTGGCCATTTCTTTGGGCGGTGTGCCCTTGCCCGAAAACACCAGCCTTGACCAACCGGCCTTGACCTGAGCGGCCTGCTTGCCGGTCACTTTGGTGTAGAACTGTTCACGGATGGCGGCGCTTTCTGACTGATCAGCGGCTGCGGCGGTGGCACCGCTGGGCAAGGTGCTGGTCTTGCCAAGAAAGATGCTGGCCACCTGGTCGGCAGTCATCGTGGCTGTGGGGCTTTTGGCACCCACCACCACCGCCACCTGCGCTTGCGCGGCACCGGCCAAGGTCAGGGTCAAGGCACACAGAAGCAGCGAAGGCTTGGACATCGATGGGTTGTTTTTCATGGAATGCCTCTGCTTCAAAATACGGTGTCCACAGCCAGGCTGTAGACGTTGACCGACATGCCGTTGGTGCCAAAGCCAGA
>JBBQKT010000138.1:0-8953 GCA_038327205.1 Burkholderiales bacterium
GCCAGGGTCACCGCGCAATCGGCCACCGGAACCTGCCAGGGACCGACCATCTGGTCGCGTGAATTCAGGCCACCGACGCTGCGGTCACCGATGGTGATCAGAAAGCGCTTGGAGGCGACCGTCGGGTGGCGCAGCACATCAAATGCCACCGTTTTCAGATCGACGCCGGTCAGATCCAAAGTGCCGCCGGAGCGCTCGATGCGACTCACATCGCGATGCACCTTGGGCGGTTTGCCCAGCAGCACTTCCATCGGCATATTGATGGCGCGCTCTCCTTCGGGGCCATCTTCCAGGATCAGATCGCGCTCGGCCGTGGTGACACCGACAACCGCAAACGGGCAGCGCTCGCGCTCACACATCGCGCGGAAGAGTTCCAAGCTGTCCGGCGCGATGGCCAGCACATAGCGCTCCTGGCTCTCGTTGCACCAGATCTCCTTCGGCGCCAGGCCGGACTCTTCCAGCGGCACCGCGCGCAGATCAAAGCGGGCGCCGCGACCGGCGTCGTTGACCAGTTCGGGAAAAGCATTCGAGATGCCGCCCGCGCCCACATCGTGGATGGCCAGGATCGGGTTCTTCTCCGCCAGGCCCCAGCAATGGTTGATGACCTCCTGCACCCGGCGCTCAATCTCCGGGTTGCCGCGCTGCACCGAATCAAAGTCGAGGTCGGCCGTGTTGGTGCCCGCCGCCATTGAGCTGGCGGCGCTTCCGCCCATGCCGATGCGCATGCCGGGGCCGCCCAGCTGGATCAAGAGCGAACCGGCCGGGAATTCGATCTTGTGCGTCAGGTCCGACCGGATCGCGCCGATGCCCCCGGCGATCATGATGGGCTTGTGATAGCCGCGCTGAATGCCGTCCACTTGCTGCTCAAAGACACGGAAATAACCGGCCAGATTGGGCCGACCAAACTCGTTGTTGAAGGCCGCGCCGCCGAGCGGCCCGTCGATCATGATCTGCAAGGCACTGGCGATATGGGCCGGCCGGCCGATGTCGGCCGCTTCCCAGGCTTCCGTCATCGCAGGCAGGCGCAGGTTCGAGACCGAAAAGCCCGCCAGACCGGCCTTGGGCTTGGCGCCGCGCCCGGTGGCGCCCTCGTCGCGGATCTCGCCGCCGGCGCCGGTTGAAGCGCCAGGGAACGGCGAGATGGCGGTCGGGTGGTTGTGTGTCTCGACCTTCATCAGCACATGAGCGGTCTCGCTGCGTGCGGCGTAGATCGGGGCTCTGCTGTCACCCCCTTGCATCCAGCGCTCGATGGGGTGGCCTTCCATGATGGCCGAGTTGTCCGAATACGCCACGATGGTGTGCTGCGGGTTCAACTTCTCCGTGTTGCGGATCATGCCGAACAGGCTCAGCGGCTGATCGACGCCGTCAACGGTGAACTTGGCATTGAAGATCTTGTGGCGGCAATGTTCGGAATTGGCCTGCGCAAACATCATCAGCTCGACATCGCTGGGATTGCGCTTGAGCCCCTTGAACGCGGCTTCCAGATAGTCGATTTCGTCCGGCGACAGCGCCAGGCCGAACTCGGTATTGGCCGCGACCAAGGCCGCCCTGCCCTGGCCCAGCACGTCCACCTGGGCCAGCGGCGCGGCGGTCTTTTCGTCGAACAAATGTTTCGCATCGTTGCGGGCCAACAGCACGCTTTCGGTCATGCGGTCGTGGAGCAACTCGGCACAGCTGATTTGTTCGGCCTGCGTCAATGTTTTAACGCCACCGAGCAGGCCTGATTTCAGCAGCAGGCGGTATTCGGTGACGCGCTCTACGCGGTGGATATTCAAGCCGCAGTTGTGGGCGATGTCGGTGGCCTTGGAGGCCCAGGGGCTCACGGTGCCAAGGCGTGGCGCTACCACCACCAAATCGCCATCCGCGCCGCCGGTGTAAACATCGCCGTAATTCAGCAGCGCCGCCAGCTTGGCCGCGTCGTCCGCCGCCAGCGCGGCATCGCTCCAGACCCAGTGCACGTGCCGGGCCTGCACCGTCGTGATGCGCGAATTGACGGTTTGCAGCAGCTGCAACAAGGCCTGAGCCCGAAAAGCGGAAAGAGCGTTACCGCCCTCGAACGAAAGCAGATGCTTGTTGGAAGCCATGGAGTCCCGCGGTGCACGCCAGGCCACTATGGCCCGGCCTTCTGTGTGAGGTGAGGGATTCTACCGAGGGCGAAGAGCCCACTCGCCGCCGAAGCCAAGTTTCACGGCGTGTTGAGATGGACCGCAGTGCTTGCGATCAGTCGCACCAGAGCGGTTCGATCACCGCCTTGACAACTCCCTGGCGATTGCGATGCAGAAGGTAGCCTGTGCGCAGCAAGGGGCCTGCTTCTTGCGTGAGCCCGTCATCCGGTGTGTAGACCAGGTATTCGTTGATTCGCACCCAATGGCCTTCATCGTTCGTCACGACGGCTTCTGCCTTCAACACAGCCTGAAGTTCGGCCTTCGATTGCCCGGTCGCTTGATGCGCGCGGATGAATCGCAGCGCTTCGCCGACGTCAGTAACCAGGACGGCGGCAGCCTTGCCGGCCGGGGCCTGTTGAATCGGGGCTTCGTCAGGCAACACCCGGCCCGAACGCCCAGACGGTCAGTTCGGTGGCCGGCGTGTGGGCCGACGAGGTGTACAGCGGCACCGGAACATTGCTGCCGCCACGGCTGATGCTGCCGACCAGCATGTGGGCGTCGTAAGTGCTCAGCGCACCCGTGGCACTGAAGGTGCTGCCCGACTTGGACGGGATGCTGCCCTTGGTCCACTGCATGCCGTCCTCGATCTTGGCAGTGCGGGTCCAGGCAGACAGCAGATCGCCGCAGGCGCCGTCGCAGGCATAGCTCTTCTTGAACCCGGCGGCTTCAAGGGCTTGCTGGTAATTGCGCGCCACCTCAAGCGGTGTCTTGCCGGCGGGTGCGAGGTAAATCAGCCGGGTGATGCGGCCCTCAACCGGCTGCGCCTGCTTCAGCTGATTCCAACTTTCCGGCAGCGCCAGCGGATGCACCGATTGGTCCCAGTCACTGAGCCGGTAGCCGATCAGGGCCGAGCCGCTGAAGCGTTTGATCAAGGGGTGATCGACCGCGCCGGGCGCATCGGGCGGGAAGCTGCCTGCCGCGTTGGCGATAAGGCTGGCACCCAGAAGGCAAACAGCCACAAGAGCTGACCAGCCAGGGATCAACGCGTGTTCTTTCAGGCTCATCTTCAAGGCGGTGTCTCCGACAGCATGAGAAAAAAACAGTCGCCCCTGTGGCGAGCCTCAGGTCAGCGCTCGGTCTTCATCCGCTCGACGATGACCTCGATCCGGTCGAGCAGCGCGCCCTGATCGATGGTCGTCAGTTCACGCTGCTTCAGCACCTGACGGCCGCCGACCCACACATCGGAGACATGCTCGCGGCCGGCTACATAGACCAGTTGCGCCATCGGGTCATAGACCGGCCGGCATTCCAACGCGGCCAAGGACACGGCGACCACATCGGCCAGCTTGCCAACTTCCAGCGAGCCCAGGTCATCGCCTCGGCCCATCGCTTTGGCAGCCCGGATGGTGGCCATTTCCAGCGCCGTGCGGGCCGACACGCTGGTCGGGTTGCCGGTTGTGCCCTTGGCCAGCAAGGCGGCGGCACGGATCTCGCCGAACATGTCCTGGCGGTTGTTCGAGGCGGCACCGTCACTGCCCAGAATCGTGTTGACGCCAGCAGCTTCCAGCGCCGTCACCGGGCAGACGCCCGAAGCCAGCTTGAGGTTGGAGTTCGGGTTGTGAACCAGATGCACCTTTTGGCGCGCCAGCATCGCGATCTCGTCCTCGTTCAGATGGACCATGTGGACCGCGATCATTTTCTCGTTCAGCAGGCCCAGTTTGTTCAGGCGCTCCAACGGACGCATGCCGTATTGCTTGACGCTGTCGTCCACCTCGCCCTGGGTTTCGTGGATGTGGCAATGCATCTGCATGCCGTGGGTCTCGGCCAGCTGGCGCAGCTTGACGAAGGTCTCGTCCGACACCGTGTAGGGCGCGTGCGGCGCGCTGGTCCAGTCGAGCAACGTCTCGCCTTTGTACTGCTCATAAGCCGCCAGGCCTTTGGCGATGTAGTCGTCCGGGCCGGAGGCGTAGCCGGTCGGGAAGTCGATCACATTGATCGACACACCCGCGCGAATGCCGCTGTCCATCGCCGCCCGCGCCATGGCGGTCGGGAAGAAATACATGTCGTTCAGATAGGTGACGCCGCCGCGCAGCGCCTCGGCTGCCGACAGCATCGAGCCCTGGTAGGTCCAGTCCTCGCTGACCCACTTCTTCTCCAGCGGCCAGATGTGGTTGTTGAGCCAGTCCATCAGCGGCACATCGTCGGCCACGCCGCGCAGCAGGGACATGGCCGAATGGGTGTGGGCGTTGATCAAGCCGGGGATCAGCACATGCTGGCCCAGGTCAACGCGCTCGGCATCCGGATACTGCGCCTCGGCATCGGCCCAGGGCAGGACGGCGGCGATGCGCTCGCCTTCAATCACCAGCGCATGGCCGGTCAGCAATTCGCTGCCAGGGGCCATCGAGAGCAGCCATTGGGCTTTCAGAATCTGGGTGGTGGTCGTCATGGGGTCACTCCTCAAAAGCTTGGTCAAACAGGGCCAGCACGCGCTCGGGCTTCACACCGATGCAAACCTGCTGGGCGGGGCAGCCGCTCCAGGCAGACGGTGGGCCGAATTTTGGCGGACTCGGGCGCTGGAATTCACGGAAATCCTGGATCGTCTGGCCGCGCGCAATGCCTTCGGTCACGACGCGCACCGGCCCGGCGCGCAGCGTGAACGCCTCGGGCTCGATGGCAAAAGCGATCGCGCTGGCATCGTGCGAATAGATGCCTTGGATACCGTCGCGGTCGTTGTAGAAATCCTGGTAGTGGCGGGTGGCTTGCCACATGAAATCGCCGACCCGATTTTGCCCAGTCACACCACGGCCTTGCAGCGCGGACAGGAAGGCTTCCGTCATCACCACCTCCTGCGTCACATCCAAACCGACCAACACCACCGGCCAGGCGGCGGTGAAGACCAAATCGGCCGCCTCCGGGTCGTTGATGATGTTGGCCTCGGCCACCGGCGTGACGTTGCCGCAGTGAGCCAAGGTGCCGAAGGCGCCGCCCATCACGATCACCTGCTTGACCTTGCCGACGATGCTTGGGTCGTGGCGCAGGGCCAGCGCGAGGTTGGTCATCGGGCCAACGGCGATCAGGGTGATGGCACCGGGCTCGGCGTTGACCAGGTCGCAGATCAGCTGGTGCGCCGGGCGTGGGTCGAGCACATCAGCCGGGCTGGCCAGGTGGGCCATACCGCCCAGGCCGTCATCGCCGTGCACATGGGCCGGGAACTCGCCCTCGGCCACCGCGTGCAGTGCACCCGAGGCTCCGGAAGCTACCGGCACGTTCAGGCCGTACAGACCGCACAGCAGGCGCGCGTTGTGGGTGGTGGTGGCAATGGATGCATTGCCGAACACCGTCGTGATGGCGCGCAACTGAATCGCCGGGTGGCGGGCCAGCAGGTAGAGCGCCATGGCGTCATCGATGCCGGGATCGGTGTCGAAAATAACTTGAATTTTTGCTGTCGCTGCTTGCATCACATCACCTCAGAAAAATGTCGCGCCCAGCTCAGCACGGAGAGGCATGGCGGTCTGTACGCCGCTGCGGCTGACGGCGATGGCCGCTGCGGCCTGCCCCAGACGGACGGCATCGGTGGCGCTGCGGCCTTCTTGCAGGCCGGTGGCGAGGCCGCCGACAAAGGTGTCACCGGCACCCACCGTGTCCACCGCCAGCACCTTTTGTGCCGGCAGATGTTCAATGCCGGCTGCCGTGCACAGCAGCACACCGGCGGCGCCCAGTGTCACCAGCACCTGCTTCGGCCCACGTTGAATCAGCAGCGCAGCGGCGCTGCGCTCATCCGTGGCGCCGCTCATCAGCATCGCCTCGGTTTCGTTCAGCACCAGCCAGTCGGTCAAGCCCAGCAATTCGGGCGGCACAGGCAGCGCGGGGGCGGCGTTCAGCACGGTCACCGCACCGGCGCTGCGGGCCAGCTCGAAAGCGCGTTGGATGGCGGGCACCGGCACTTCCAGCTGCGCCACCACCACGGCAGCGGTTTGGATGGCGCTGGCACTGGCGGCCACATCGATGGCACTTAGATCGGCATTGCTGCCGGGCACATAGACGATGGCGTTTTCGCCGCCGACGCTGGCTACCATGATGACGGCGATCCCGGGCAGGGCTTGCGGATCACGCACCACACCGTCGCAGTTGATGCCCTCGCCGTCCAAAGCTTCCAGCAGGGCGGTGCCATGCTGGCGCGTGCCCACCCGCGACACAAAGGCGACGGGTGCGCCGAGTCTTGCGGCCGCCACGGCCTGGTTGGCGCCCTTGCCGCCCGGGGCCATCGCGAAGCGCTCACCCACCAAGGTTTCGCCCGGCAGCGGCAGACGATCGCTGTAGGCCAGCATGTCCATATTGATGCTGCCCACCACCAGCACTGATTTTTTGACTGTCATTTTTTTATCCCTTGATTCCACGATCTCATGGCGGCGCGGCGCTGCTTTCTCTTGCCACCAGGCGCGGCGTCAGCAACACGTCTTTCAATGCGGCCTTGGGATTCTCGATGCGGGCAATCAGCACCCGACCGGCCTCGGCACCGAGTTGCCGGATCGAGCAACCGACCGTGGTCAGCGCCGGAAACACATAGCGGCTCAGCTCAATGTCATCAAACCCCACCACCGACAGCTGCTGCGGCACTTTCACGCCCATCTCGGCAGCGGCGCGCAGCACCCCGACCGCCATCATGTCGTTGCTGGCAAAGATGCCGGTCACCGGATTGGCGCTGCCCGCTTGGGAAAGCAGCAAACCACGTGTCGCCGCGTAGCCGCCCGGGCTGCTGAAGTCGCTTTCGAGTACCAAGGATTCATCCGGCGTCAGGCCGGCCGCGCGCAGCGCCTGCCGCCAACCCTCGATGCGTTCACGCGCCACCGCAAATTCGCCCGGACCGCTGATGCAGGCGATGCGGCGATGGCCCAGGCTCAGCAGATGTTGCACCGCCATTTGCGCGCCCAACTGGTTGTTGACCGACACCCGGTCGGCCCGCGCACCGGCCACCAGACGGTCCACCGTGACCGAGGGCAAACCGGCCATTTTTTCAAAGATGCGGGCCAAGGCCTCGTCGTCGCCGGCGGATGACAGGAGCAGGCCGTCGACGCGTTTTTCAAGCAGAGTGCGCATGTACTGCTGCTGGCGCTTGGGGTCGTTGTCGGAGTTGCACAGGAACACCGAAAAACCAGCCAGCCGACAGCATTCCTCGACCCCGCAAACCAGCTCGGCGAAGAAGGGGTTTTGCACATTCGGCACCAACACGCCCACGATCTTGGTTTCGCTTTTTCGCAGCGAGCGTGCCACTGCGCTAGGCAGATAGCCGATCTGATCGACGGCCGCCAGCACCCGCCGCCGCGCATCCGCGCTGACGGGTCGCGTGTCGTTCAACACATGCGAAACGGTGGTGAACGACACCCCCGCAATGGCCGCAACATCTTTGATCGTGCTCACGAAATCTGGCTGCTTTTCAGAAGGCTTGGCAAACGTTTGCTGGTCCAAAGCATAGCCGATGGTGTCAATCAGATTGGCCAAAAAAAACCACGGCCCCGCTGACGATTCGTCAGCGGGGCCGGGCTGCTTCAGCGCGTTTAAATCAACGCTCGCCGATAGGCTTCACATCACGCTGCGTGGCACCGACGAAGAGCTGGCGCGGACGGCCAATCTTGTATTCCGGGTCGCCGATCATCTCGTTCAGCTGTGCGATCCAGCCGACCGTGCGAGCCAGGGCAAAAATCGCCGTGAACAGCGGCACCGGGATGCCAATGGCGCGTTGCACGATGCCCGAATAGAAGTCGACGTTCGGGTAGAGCTTGCGCTGCACGAAGTAGTCGTCTTCCAGGGCAATCTTTTCCAGCTCCATCGCCAGCTTGAACAGCGGGTCGTCGTGCAGGCCGAGTTCGTCCAGCACCTCGTGGCAGGTCTCGCGCATCAGCTTGGCGCGCGGGTCGTAGTTCTTGTAGACACGGTGACCGAAGCCCATCAGCTTGACGGTCGAGTTCTTGTCCTTGACCTGCTTGATGAACTCGCCGATCTTGGGCAAACCGCCCTGCTTCTGGATGTCGCCCAGCATGTTCAGCGCGGCCTCGTTGGCGCCGCCGTGTGCGGGGCCCCACAGGCAGGCCACGCCCGCTGCGATCGCCGCGAACGGGTTGGTGCCCGATGAGCCGCACAGGCGCACGGTCGAGGTCGACGCGTTCTGCTCATGGTCGGCATGCAGGATGAAGATGCGGTCCATCGCGCGCACCAGCACCTCGTTGGGCTTGTACTCCTCGCACGGCGTGGCGAACATCATGCGCATGAAGTTGCCGGCGTAGCTGAGGTTGTTCTGCGGGTAGATGTAAGGCTGGCCGATGGTGTACTTGTAGGCCATCGACACCAAGGTCGGCATCTTGGCGATCAGGCGGATCGCCGAGATCTCGCGGTGCTCGGGGTTATTGATGTCGGTGCTGTCGTGATAGAACGACGACATCGCGCCGACCAGACCGGTCATCACTGCCATCGGATGCGCATCACGGCGGAAGCCACGCAAGAAGAACTGCATCTGCTCGTTGACCATCGTGTGGTTGGTCACGCGGGCAGTGAAGTCGTCCTTCTGCGTCGGGTTGGGCAACTCGCCGTACAGCAACAGATAGCAGGTTTCCATGAAATCGCAGTTGGTAGCCAACTGCTCAATCGGGTAACCGCGGTACAGCAGTTCGCCCTTGTCACCGTCGATATAGGTGATGGTCGAATTGCTGGATGCGGTGGACAAGAAACCCGGGTCGTAGGTGAACTTGCCCGTCTGCGCGTACAGCTTGCGGATGTCAATCACATCCGGGCCGACCGTGCCTTTGTAGAGCGGCAACTCCATTTGCGGGCTGCCGTCGGAGAACGACAGAGTG
>JBBQKT010000139.1:0-8938 GCA_038327205.1 Burkholderiales bacterium
TGCAGGCCGACTCGCCAGAGGCCGCGCGCGCGGCGGCTTTTCATGTGATCGACAGCACCCGCGTGCTGAGCATCGCCACCAATCTGGGCGACACCAAGTCCATCATCACGCACCCCGCCACCACCTCCCATGGCCGGCTCAGCGAGGCGCAGCGCCAGGCGGCTGGCATCAGCCAAGGCCTGATCCGTCTTGCCATCGGCCTTGAGCATGTGGACGACATCACCGACGACTTGCTGCGTGGCCTTTCCACACTGCCAAAAACATGACCTCTCCCATCCGTACCCGCATTGCCCCGTCGCCCACCGGCTTTCTGCACCTGGGCACCGCTCGCACGGCGCTTTACTCCTGGGCTTACGCACGCCACTTCGGCGGCCAGTTCGTGCTGCGCATCGAAGACACCGACGTGGCCCGCTCGACACAAGATTCGGTTGACCAAATCCTTGCCTCGATGAAGTGGCTGGGCCTTGATTACGACGAAGGCCCGATCTACCAGATGCAGCGCCTGGATCGCTACCAGGCCGTCATCGAGCAAATGATTGCCGCCGGCACCGCTTACCGCTGCTACTGCACACCGGCCGAGTTGGATGAGATGAAGGCGGCGCAAGAAGCGCGTGGCGAAAAGCGCCGTTACGACGGCAGCTGGCGGCCCGAGGCCGGCAAGACCTTGCCGCCGGTACCCGAGGGTGTGGAGCCGGTCGTGCGCTTCAAGAATCCCATTGACGGCGACGTGACGTGGGACGACGTGGTCAAGGGCACGATCACTATCAACAACCGCGAGATCGACGACTTGATCATCGCCCGCACCGACGGCGTGCCCACCTATAACTTCGCCGTGGTGGTGGACGACTGGGACATGGCCATCACCCATGTTTTTCGCGGCGATGAACATGTCAACAACACGCCCTGGCAGATCAATATTTTCAAGGCCCTGGGCGCGCCGCTGCCCGCTTTTGGTCATGTGCCGGTGATCCTCGGCGACGACGGGCAAAAGCTCAGCAAGCGGCGCGGCGCGGTCAGCGTCACCGCTTATGAAGACAACGGCTATCTGCCCGAGGCAATGCTCAATTACCTGTCGCGCCTGGGCTGGAGCCATGGCGACGAAGAGCTGTTCAGCAGTGCACAGCTGGTCAGCTGGTTCGACGGCTCGCACCTGTCCAAGAGCCCGGCGCAATGGGATCCGGCCAAGTTGGAATGGGTCAACGGCCAATACATCAAGCAGGCCGATGACACGCGATTGGCGGTGCTGGTAGCGGCGCAGCTGGCCAAGCGCGATATCGTCGCTGACGCAGCCGCGTTGGCACCGATGTGCACGCTGTTCAAGGACCGCTGCGCGACCACGGTCGTGCTGGCTGATTGGCTGGCAATGTATTTCGCGCCGGTCACACCTACAGCCGAAGAGCTGGACTTGCAGGTCACCGAGGCCGTCAAACCGGCGCTTGCCACCTTGGCCGAAAAGCTCACGGCCATTGATTGGAACAAGACGGCCATTCAAGCCGCGATCAAGGAAACCCTCGCCGCTCACAACTTGAAGATGCCGCAACTTGCATTGCCAGTGCGCTTGCTTGTCTGCGGTCGGGCGCAAACACCCTCGCTTGATGCAGTGCTGGAACTGTTTGATAAAGAAATTGTGCTGCCCCGCTTGCGCGGTCATTGAAAAGCATCGTATACTCGTGGTCTTGCTTGAACGGCGTGAATCCTTGAAATTGCAAGAAATCAAGGGGGTATAGCTCAGATGGGAGAGCGCTTGCATGGCATGCAAGAGGTCAGCGGTTCGATCCCGCTTACCTCCACCAAGATGAATATCTTGGCGGCGCGCGGTTCGGGGTAAGAGGAATTTGAAGTAAGTTAGAAGCGAGTTTGAAGGTTACGTCCCCTTCGTCTAGAGGCCTAGGACACCACCCTTTCACGGTGACTACAGGGGTTCGAATCCCCTAGGGGACGCCAAGTTTTACTTGGAAATCCGCTGCAAGGCGGGCAAGTTTGATGAGGCTTGGTTATTGTCGGAAAGAAATTTTCAGCGGTAACGAACTTATCCCACGCGGAGTGGTAGTTCAGTTGGTTAGAATACCGGCCTGTCACGCCGGGGGTCGCGGGTTCGAGTCCCGTCCACTCCGCCAAGGTTTTTAGATAATGCGTATCTACAATATGCGGATTATCAAAAAGCGGCCAAGCAATTGGCCGTTTGCAATTTGAAGTGGGAATTTGGGGGTATAGCTCAGCTGGGAGAGCGCTTGCATGGCATGCAAGAGGTCAGCGGTTCGATCCCGCTTACCTCCACCAAAGTTTCATGGCAGTATTGGTTTCGTAGTTTTATAGTTTTGTCCCCTTCGTCTAGAGGCCTAGGACACCACCCTTTCACGGTGACTACAGGGGTTCGAATCCCCTAGGGGACGCCAAGTTTACTTGGCTGTGTTTGATGTTCGTTAGTTGTCGAAAGATGATTATTGAATAATTGATGAAATCGGTGCTACACTGATTAATCTGGAGTGGTAGTTCAGTTGGTTAGAATACCGGCCTGTCACGCCGGGGGTCGCGGGTTCGAGTCCCGTCCACTCCGCCAATATTGAGAATGCCCCGATAATTAATATTATCGGGGCATTTTTTTGCCTGCCCGATTTTGCTGGGGCTTTGAATGAATCAGATGGGGATCTGACCAAACTGAGCCTTGCGCTCCGCTGTGTAACGCCACCAGGGGCTAGCAGGGGCGCCGCTCATGAAATCAACTGCCGCCATGAAGGTGTCGAGCACGCAGGGGTCATGCCTCATTTCGGTTGCCGCGCAGAGTTGTTGATACATCTCGAACGGGTCGCGATCACGCAAATCCAGCGGCTTCTCGATGCCCAGCAGGCGCAAATCTTCTGCCGCCGCCGGACCGATATTCGGAATTTGTTCCAGCGCGTGGCAGTGGTCGCAATGTGTTGCCTTTCCCATGGAGGACTCCTTCGAGTTTAAGAAAGCGACGAGAAAATCTCAGGGAAACCTCAGGAAAATATTTGGCTGCGGATCAGTCCGACCGCCAAGCCTTCCAGCACAAAGCTTTCATCGCCTTCATCAATTCGGATCGGCTTGAAATCGGTGTTTTCGGGCAACAACTCGATACCTGTGCTACTGCGTTGGAAACGTTTCACGGTGACCTCATCGCCGATCCGGGCAACCACAATCTGGCCGTTCTTGGCTTCGCTGGCTTTCTGCACGGCCAGCAGGTCGCCGTCCACGATGCCGATGTCTTTCATGCTCATGCCGCTGACCTTGAGCAGATAGTCTGGCCGGCGCGAAAACATGCTGGATTCAAGCGTGTAGGTTTGTTCAATATGTTCTTGCGCCAGGATCGGTTGACCCGCTGCCACCCGGCCAACCAGGGGCAAGGTGAGTTGGGCCAGGCTGGCCAGGGGCAGCGAAAACTGCTTGACGAAGGATTCACGCGCCTCACGGGCGTCGTTGACTGCCAGCAATGTGTCAGACTTGAGCCGGATACCGCGCGAGGTACCGCCGACCAGTTCAATCACACCCTTGCGCGCCAAGGCTTGCAAATGTTCTTCGGCCGCGTTGGCTGAGCGGAATCCCAGGGTGTTCGCGATTTCAGCGCGGGTCGGCGGTGCACCGGTTTGCTCGATGGCTTCGCGCACCAGGTCGAGGATTTGTTGCTGGCGCGCGGTCAGGGTCGTTCGCTTGATACTGATGTCGTCCATACACTTCCTTGATTTTTTGCTGAATATTTATCCAGTGACTGTATTTTCATCCAGGTTTGAAAAAATTGCAAAACAATGCTGATCTGATCGTGATTCTGGGCACCGGTGGCACGATTGCCGGAACAGCGGCCAATGCCGTCGACAACGTGGGCTACACCGCTGCGCAATTGGGGGTGGCCGAATTGGTGGGGGCGATACCGCCGCTGGCGCTGCGGCGGCTCGAATGCGAGCAAGTCGCCCAGCTGGACAGCAAAGACATGGATTTCGCCACCTGGCAGATCCTGGCGCAGCGGGTGGCCGCCCAACTGGCGCGACCGGAGGTGCGTGGCATTGTCATTACCCACGGCACCGACACCTTGGAAGAATCGGCCTATTTTTTGCAGCGGGTGTTGGCACCCAGCAAGCCGGTGGTGATGACCGCCGCCATGCGCCCGGCCACGTCCCTGCATGCCGACGGGCCGCAGAACCTGCTCGATGCGGTGGCGCTGGCCAGCGACGCGGGGGCGAGCGGCGTGCTGGTGACCTTGGCGGGCAGCGTCCACACGGCCTTGCAGGTGCGCAAGGTGCATACCTACCAAGTCGATGCTTTTGCGTCGGCCGACGAGTCCAAGCTGGCCGTGGTGGAGGAGGGCGTGGTGCGCTGGTTGGCGCAGGCGGCGCCCGGTGACGGGGCCTTGGGGCTGGCGCATATCGACAGACCGACAGCCCAATGGCCACGGGTGCAGATCGTGTTCAATCACGTCGGCGCAGACGGAACTGTCGTTGAGGCCTTGATGGCTCGGGGGGTGGATGGTTTGGTTGTTGCCGGAACGGGCAACGGCACGTTGTCGACGCTGCTGGAAGCTGCTTTACGGGCTGCTCAGGCGGCCGGTGTGCAAGTGCTGCGCAGCACGCGATGTGACGCCGGGCCGGTCACTGTGTCAGCCACTGCTTTGCCCAGCGCTGGCGTGCTGAGTCCGGTGAAGGCTCGGATCGAGTTGCTGCTGGCCTTGCTGGCTCGCCCATGAAAAAAGCCCCTCGCGGGGCTTTTTAGAGGCGTTTTTTCAGTGGCGTGTAAATCGGCTTAAACCACGGTCAATGTCACGTCGATATTGCCACGGGTGGCATTCGAGTATGGGCAGACCTGGTGGGCTGCGGCAACCAAGGCTTCGGCCGAAGCGCGGTCCATGCCGGGGATCGTGATGGCCATGGCGACCTGGATGCTGAAGCCAGTGGGAATCGGGCCAATGCCGACTTCGGCGCTGATCGAGGTTTCAGCGGGCACAGTCAACTTCATCTTGCCAGCCACGGCCTTCATCGCACCGATGAAACAGGCCGAATAGCCGGCGGCAAACAGCTGCTCGGGGTTGGTGCCCGGTCCGCCTGCGCCGCCGAGTTCCTTGGGCGTGGACAGGGTGGCTTTGAGCGCGCCGTCCGATGAGGCGGTCGTGCCTTCGCGGCCGCCGGTGGAGGTGGCGTGGGCGGTGTAGAGAACTTTGTCGAGTGCCATGATGGATCAGCCTTTCAGGGTGGGGGAGGGGAAGAATGAGAAATAGCGGCGGTGAGCTGCGCGCGCAACTCGTGCAGCCGCTGGGTGAGGGAAATGAGTTCGACTGGTGAACAGTCGCTGGCACAGGCCAGGGCAGGGGGGATCTTCAGCGCCTGCTTCTGAAGCGCCAGGCCGCTGTCGGTCAGGTAGATATCGACGCGGCGCTCGTCGTCAGCGGCGCGGCGACGGGCGATCAGGGCTGCGGCTTCCAGCCGTTTGAGCAGGGGTGTCAGGGTGCCGGAGTCCAGCGAAAGTCGCTGGCCCAGGGCCGAAACGCTGAGTCCGTCGGTCTCCCACAGCACCAACATCACCAAATACTGTGGATAGGTCAAGCCCAGTGGGGCCAGCAGTGGCTTGTAAAGCTTGGTCATTGCCAGTGAACTGGCGTACAGCGCAAAACACAGCTGTACATCGAGGTGCAGCCAGTCTTCGGGCTTGTTGGGAAATTTGCTGCTGCGTGCCATGGATTTTAATGTAGTTCTCAATTTAATTGCACACCATTTAAATGGTTATTGTGGAACTCTGCTGATGGCAACGGTCACAAACGTTTTGGTGGCCCTGGTGGCCGCCTTGCACCTTTACTTTCTGGTGTTGGAGATGTTTTTTTGGACCAAGCGGATGGGCCGAAAGGTCTTCAGGCTGACGCCCGAGTTCGCCGAAGCCAGCCGGGCGCTGGCCGCCAAGCAAGGGCTTTACAACGGCTTTCTGGCCGGCAGCGCTCGCGATGGGTGTCCTACTGCTTGCGTGACTGCTGGCGTAAAGAGGCCAACTTCAGAGCCTGCATCACGATGGGCTTGGCCCAGATTGGCACATCGCTGAGGGGCAGGATGTCGGTGATTAAGCCACCCACCATTCTCAGGACCAGAACCGGGCGAGGCGCAACACCGGCCTTGGGGTCGCCGTCAACGCTGTTGTCAAACAGGGCGAGGCTGGCCAGATGGGGCAGCAGGGCGATGAGGTTGCTGACGCTGGACACATAGCGCTGCCGGATCTTGGCTTCGGGGATGTCGTGCCCACCGGCTGCCACCCGGCTTTGGACGCGCTGCAGATGCAACTCGGGCGATGACAGCCCGGCGTACCAGAGATGGATCTCGGCCCCGGCCTTGGCACCGGCCATAAGCATGGATGTGATCGTGCGCGCCCCGAGCGTTGTTTCGAACTTGAACTGCCTGCCTTGGGCCAGCGCCTGCTCCAGCCCATGCCGACCCAACTCCCAGGCTTGCGCGTTGGCGGCCTCCAGACTCAGCCCGGGGTGGGCGATCTGCAGCTGCTGGGTCTGTACATCGGGGTTGTAAAAGCAATCGCCGCTGGCCTTGATCGCTTCGCCACCCAAGCTGCTTTTGCCGGCCCCGTTGACACCGGCCAGGACATAGATCCTGGCGGGCATCAGCGCCTGGCTTGGGCGGCAGCCAGCGCGATCTGGCCCAGTTCAGCGCCGTTCATCGCGAAGGCGGCAGCCGCACCGGCGGGCGACTCGACGGTTTGCATCTGGGCCATCAATTGATCGAATTCCTGGCTCAAGCTGTCGAGGCTGGGCCGGCTGGCTTCCTGCAATTCGACATAGCGCTCCACCGTCATCAAGACCATTTCGGGCTTGTTATGGGAAGTGATGACCACCTCGCCCTGGGCCTGCACGGCTTTGCTGACTTTTTGAATCTCGCCCGCCAAGGCGGTGCGGGTAAAGGACATGATCTTCGCGCCAGGGTAGGTCGGCGTTGACAGCAGTTCTGACAGCACAGCGTTTGCCATTGAAAGTCCTTGAATTCAAGAATTTACAGATTTTAACTGGGTTTGGTTCGCTGTGTTGGTGACGATGGTGGTGGCGGTGTCGGTGGTGGTCAGCGCGATGGTGTTTTTGCCGATGACCGGCATGGTTCGGCGGAGTCGCTAAGTGGGGGGGCGGCCCCCTTCAGTTCCAAGCCCATCCGGCTCAAAATCGTGGGTCCAACGCCAAGGAGCCAACATGAACAAGAAGCTGAATGCCCATCGTGCTGCTCGGCTGGCCCTGCTCAGCGCCGTTTTGCTGGCGAGTCAAGGCAGCGCCTGGGCCTGGGGCCATCCGGGCCATCAACTGATTGGCAGCTTGGCCGATGAATTGTTGGTGGGCAGCAATGCAGGGAAAAGCGTGGCGAAGATTCTTGGCCCGGCAGTCAGGAACCTGAAGACCGCTGCACCCTGGCCCGATTGCGCGCGGTCGGTGGAGCGCACGGCGGCCGGCGCATTTATCTACAACGACCACACCAAATTCCACTCGCCGGTGTGCGTGCCGTTCGAGGGCAAGCCGGGCGAAAAGAACTTTCCCGAGCGGCGGCGGATGGAGGACTACGTCAAGCGCAATTGGTCGAACTGCCCGGCCGAGGGCACGCACATCTCCAAGGAATGCCACGAGGACTACCACTTCACCGATGTCGCCATCCAGCACGACGATTACTCGCGCGCCTACGCGGGCACGGCCGAGCATGACATCGTGGCAGCACTCGGGGCGGCGTTGAAGGTGCTGCGCGGCGACCCGCCCGACCCGGCCTTCAGCATCAAGGACAAAAAAGAAGCGCTGCTGCTGATCGCGCATCTGGTGGGCGACTTACACCAACCCCTGCATGTCGGCTCGGTCTATCTGTCCGAGACCGGCGCGCTGGTAGACCCCGGTGCCAGCTCGGCCGCGATCGACCCGGCCACCCTGACCCGGGGCGGCAACAAACTGGAGATCGGGGGCGACTCCAACTTGCATTCGGATTGGGACAAGGTGCCGTCCAACATCACGTTGGGCGGTCTGGCCACGGGTCCGGGCCTGAAGCGCCGACAGGTGCTGATGGCGGCCGCCCGTGCCGTACCTGCCACACCGGGCTCGGTGGCGGCATGGCCGGCCGCCTGGGCGGGCGACACGGTCAAGGTTTCGCAGCAGGCTTTTCCGGGCCTGCGCTTCAGCCGTGCAGGGGCGCTGAACCATGGCAACTGGGCCGTGCAGTTCAATGATCTCGCCGGTTACGAGACCGCCAAAGACCGCTTGCAAACCCAGCAGCTCGAAAAAGCCGCCGCCCGGTTGGCGGCTTTGCTACAGGCGGTGTTTCCTTGATCGTGGACGTCAGGCTGCCGCCGCGTGCATCGCATCCACCTGGCTGCTGAGCACCAGCCAACGCGCCTCAGCCGCTTCCAGCTCGTCGTGGATCGCCTTCAGGCGTTTGCCCAGCTCAGCAATCTTGGACGGTGCGGCGGTGCCGGCGGCCATTTGCGCTTCCAGGGCCGTGCGCTCGTCCGCCAGCTTGTTCAAGGTGGCGTCGATGCCTTCCATCTCCTTGCGCAGCGGCTTGGTTTGCTCGGCCAGTTTCTGGCGGGCTTGGCCGGTGATCTTGCTGTCGGGCTTGCGCTCGGCAGCAACTGGCTGGGAGACAGGCGCAGCCACCACGGGCGCAGGCATCTTGGCCGCCTTCTTCGCCGCGTCCTTGGCGGCTTTGGCGGCTTCCTTGGACTGGTCGAGCAACCACTTCTGGTAGTCGTCCAGATCGCCGTCGAACGGCCCGACCACGCCCTTGCTGACCAGCCAGAACTCGTCGCAGACCTCGCGCAACAGGGCGCGGTCATGGCTGACCAGCATCACCGTGCCCTCGAACTCGTTCAGCGCCATCGACAGCGCCTCTCGCGTCGTCAAATCAAGGTGATTGGTTGGCTCATCAAGCAGCAAGAGGTTAGGGCGCTGCCACACCAGCATGGCCAGCACCAGCCG
>JBBQKT010000140.1:0-8895 GCA_038327205.1 Burkholderiales bacterium
TGGCCTTCACCGACATGGTGGTGATGGCCGGCTACACGGCGCTGGCCGCCCGCGTGCTGTCGGCCCTGCGTTCGACCAAGCAGATCCTCCTCATGAACCGCACGTTTGGCAGCCTGTTCATCGCCGCAGGCGCGCTGCTCGCCACCTTCAAACGCGCGGCGTGAGCGCCCCCCGTCTGTCTGACCGCACCCTGTTCTGGGGCCCGACTCTGATCTGGGCCAGCACCTGGCATGTGATCCTTTACCAGTTGGACAGCGGCGTGCCGGTGCTCAATTCCGTCGCCTGGCGCTTTGCGCTGGCCGCCGTGATGCTGCTGGTGTTTGCCCTGTCGCGGGGCGATTCGATGCGCCTGCCCCTGTCGGCCCATCTGCTGATGGCGGCTACCGGCATCGTCCAGTACAGCGGCAACTACTGGAGCGTCTACGAGGCCGAACGCCACATCCCCAGCGGCCTGGTGGCGGTACTGTTTTCGCTGATGGTGTTCGGCAATGCGCTGTCGGGCCGGGTGTTCTTCGGCCAGGCGGTGAGCCGGCGTTTTCTGGTCGCGGCCAGCGGCGGCGTGGTGGGCGTGGTGATGATTTTCTGGCCCGAGATCGCCGCCACCGGCGCGCGCCCCACGGCCGCGTACGGCCTGGGTCTGGGCCTGCTGGCGGTGCTCTGCGCCTGCATCGGCAATGTGCTGACGCTGACCCTGACGCAGCGCCGCCTGCCGCTGGTGCCCATCCTTGCCTGGAGCATGGGCTATGGCGCGGTCTTCCTGGTCGGGCTGTCCCTCAGCACCGGGCAGGGCCTGCATTTCGACTGGCGTGCGCCCTATGTGCTGTCGCTGATGTACCTGGCCGTGTTCGGCTCGGTCATCGCCTTCGTCCTCTATTTCAAGCTGATGCAGCGCCAGGGTGCGGCGCGGGCCGCGTTGACCGGGGTGGTGATCCCGGTGATCGCCCTGCTGATCTCGGCGCTGTTTGAGGGCTGGCAGCCGACGGTGTTGGCCGTGACCGGCATGGTCATCTGCCTGGGCAGCCTGTTCCTGGCTAATCGCCGGTAACCCGTCCGCGCCCCGCCTTGATGCCCGAGCGCACCGCCTTGCCCTCCAGCCGCCGCTGCTTGGAGCCATAGGTCGGCTTGGTGGCCCGGCGCGCCTTGGGCGTGTGGGCGACGCTCTGCACCAAGGCGACGAGCCGCTCGACGGCGTCGCGGCGGTTCATCTCCTGGCTGCGGTGTTCCTGCGCCTTGATGACGATCTCGCCGCCCAGGGTCACCCGCTGGTCGCTCAGGGCCAGCAAGCGTTCCTTGATGACGGCCGGCAGGCTGCTGGCCGCGATGTTGAAGCGCAGATGAACGGCGCTGGACACCTTGTTGACGTTCTGGCCCCCCGCACCCTGGGCGCGGATGAAGGAGAAATCCAACTCCCAATCAGCGGGTTGCCAGCTGAGCAACATCGCGTCTAGACCACCGTCAGGGGCACTCGCCGGGCCAATGCGCACATCAGCTCATAGCCGATGGTGCCGGCCGCGTGCGCCACCTCGTCGATCGGCAGCACGGTGCCCTTGGGTCCGCAGCCCCACAAGGTCACCTCGCTGCCGTTTTGGGCGCTGGGCAACTCGCTCAGGTCGACCGCCAACATATCCATCGACACCCGGCCGACCGTGGTGGTGCGCACGCCGTCCACCAGCACCGGCGAGCCGCTGGCCACATGGCGCGGATAGCCGTCGGCGTAGCCGCAGGCCACGATGCCGATGCGCATGGCCTGCGTGGCGGTGAAGCTGCTGCCGTAGCCGACGCTGTCGCCGGGGGCCAGTGCTTGCGTGCCGATGATCTTGGCGCGCAGGGTCATCGCGGGCAACAAGCTCCAATGCGTGGCGTCGTGCTCGGGAAAATCGGGCACGCCGCCATAAATCATGATGCCGGCACGCACCCAGTCGCTGCTCAGCTGGTCCTTCAGGCGTTGGCTGTGGCGCAGGGTGGCTGCGCTGTTGCTGAGCGTGCGCTCGCCCGGCAGATCGCCGGCCACCGCGTCGAACGCCGCCAGTTGGTGGGCGATGCCGTCGGCGCCGAAGCGCAGCGCGTCGGCGTCTGAAAAGTGCGTCATCAGCGAAATTTCTTCCACCTGGGGCAGGGCATTCAGCCGCGCCCAGGCTGCGCGGAAGGCAGACGGCTTGAAGCCAAGCCGGTTCATGCCGCTGTTGAGCTTCAGGAACACCCGGTGCGGCTCATGGGTCTTGTGCATCGCCAGCCAGTCGAGCTGCTGTTCGCAATGCACCGCATGCCAGAGCTTGAGCCGTGAGCAGAGCTCCAGATCGCGGGGCTCGAAGCAGCCTTCGAGCAGCAGGATAGGTCCGCGCCAGCCCAGCGAGCGGATGCGCTCGGCCTCGCTGAAGTCCAACAGCGCAATGCCATCGGCCGCGCGCAGGGCGGGATAGACGTTCTCGATGCCATGGCCATAGGCATTCGCCTTGACCACGGCCCAGACTTTGGCATCCGGCGCATGGGCACGCGCCTGGGCAATGTTGTGGGCCACGGCAGCGACGTGGATGAGGGCTTCAATGGGGCGCGGCATGGGCTGAAGTGTCGCATCTGTCAATCCTGCGACGAGGGCCAAATGGCCTGCGTGCTATAACCCCGGCGCAGTGCTAGAGCGCCCAGACTGAATGAAAGGGTGCCGTTTCAGCCGTTCCGTTAGGGTTCATGAAAAAAGGTTTTTTCACCATCATGGCCGCGCAGTTCTTCAGCTCGCTGGCTGATAACGCGCTGTTTGTGGCTGCCGTCGAGTTGCTTCGGATGTCGGGCGGCGCCGAATGGCAACGTGCGGCCCTGGTGCCGATGTTTGCGCTGTTCTACGTCGTGCTGGCCCCGTTTGTGGGTGCGTTTGCCGACGCCGTGCCCAAGGGCCGGGTGATGTTTTTCTCCAACCTCATCAAGGTGTTTGGCTGCCTGATGATGTTGTTTGGCACCCACCCGCTGTTGGCCTACGCCATCGTCGGCCTGGGCGCGGCGGCCTATTCGCCGGCCAAGTACGGCATCCTGACCGAGCTGCTGCCGCCCTCGCAGCTGGTCAAGGCGAACGGCTGGATCGAGGGCCTGACCATCGGCTCCATCATCCTCGGCGTGCTGCTGGGTGGGCAGTTGGTGGGGCAGAAGGTGTCCAGCCTCTTGCTGGGCTTTGACATGCCCTTCATCGACACCGGCATCGACACGCCGCCCGAGGCTGCCATCGTCAGCCTGGTCGGCCTCTACATCATTGCTGCGCTGTTCAATCTGCGCATTCCGCGCACCGATGCGCCGCTGCAGCCGCTGGCGCACGGCGTGGTGGGCCTGGTGCGTGACTTCGCGCATTGCAATTCGCGGCTCTGGCAGGACAAGCTGGGCCAGATCTCGCTGGCCACCACCACCCTGTTCTGGGGTGTGTCGGGCAATCTGCGCTACATCGTGCTGTCCTGGGCCGCGATGGCCCTGGGCTACGGCACGACGCAGGCGTCGAGCCTGGTCGGTGTGGTGGCGATCGGCACGGCAGTGGGTGCGGTGGTGGCGTCGCTGTACATGCGGCTCGACCGGGCCACCGGCGTCATCCCGCTGGGCATTGCGATGGGGATCTTGGTGGTCTTCATGAACGTCATCAGCAATGTCTGGGTGGCCGTGCCCTTCCTCATCGTGCTGGGCGGTATTGGCGGCTACCTGGTGGTGCCGATGAACGCGTTGCTGCAGCACCGGGGCCACAGCCTGATGGGCGCGGGCCGCTCAATTGCCGTGCAGAATTTCAACGAGCAGGCCTGCATCCTGGGCCTGGGCGCGTTCTACACCGCGCTGACCCGCTTCGGCGTCTCGGCCTTTGCGGCCATCACCGTGTTTGGCCTGCTGGTCGCGTCGGTGATGTGGTTGATCCGGCGCTGGCACCAGTCAAACTGCGTGCATCACCGCGACGAGGTCGAGCGCCTGCTCGTCCTCGCCAGAAGCGACGAAGTGCACTAGCCTTTTGCAGCCCGGCCGCGCTTTTTGGGCGGCTCAACCGGCTTGATGCCGGCCAAGGTCATCTCCACCGGCTCGGCCCAGGCGCGGGCAATCTTGAAGCTGCCGCTGTGGTTCAGGTGGATCTCGTTGTGCCAGTCGCCGCTGCTGCTGGTCGAGGCCTGATTGGCCGGGGCCAGCGGCACGGCGGTGGAGTCAAACACATGCAGGTTCGGAAACGCTTGCTGATCGGCGGCCAGCGTCTTCAGCAGCTGCGCCAGATGGAACACCATCAGACGGCTGATGGCCGCCCAATCGGCGCTGGGCAGGGCGTAGGCCTTCAAGGTCGGGAACAACCAGGGCCCGGCATCCTCAGCCCCGGCCGGGCGCGGCATCGGCACGGCATAGCAATGCATGAACACCGGTTTGCCGGCCGACGGGCCCTGGTCGCGCAGGGTCAGCAGATGGCGGATATTGGTGCGCAGATAGGCCGCCAGGGTCTCCCAGCCGGGCTCTGAAAAATAGCGCGCCACCCCTTGCGAGGGCGAGCCCCATTCGGCCGGGCGGCGCAGCAGGCGCAGGTGCAACGGAATCACCTGCCCGTCGGCCGCCAGACCAGGAATTTGCGCGGCAGCGATCAAATCATTGCCGCCCACCGAGAGCAGCAGCCCGTCCCACACCGGCGCGTCGGGCCGGGTCAGCAGGGCGATGAAATCGGGGTTGGACGCCAGATCCACCACATGGGTCAGCGCCAAACCCGCAGCGGCACAGTTGATGGCGCAGGCGGGCTCCTTGAAGACCATTTCCTGCAGCACATTGGTGTGCATGTTCTGCGTCGCTGAGGCTTTGGAAAACCAGGAATCGCCCTGCGCCAAGAGCTTCCAGCGGTAGGCCCCAAGGTCGAGCGGCGTGTTTGACGACTTGGTGGACGACGCGCGCAAGTCCCCCGGGGTGAAGCAGGCCAGATGATCCAAAAAGGCTCTCCGTCGATAGAAGGTCGTGCGTTATTCGGCTTGCGGACGCGAGCAGCGCCCCGATTGGACGGCCCAGACGGCCAATTTCGCCATGCTATAAACCCTGGCACCTTCGCTGTATACCAGTGCTTTCGCTCCAATGTGTTGCAGCGGCCCCACCACCCCTCAATGTCCTCCCTGTCCCCATCCCCGTCCACCGCCTTTGCCGCTCTCGCCTTGATGTTGAACGCCCTCGTCTGGGGGCTGTCGTGGTGGCCGTTTCGATACTTTCAGGCGGCGGGGCTGCACCCCCTGTGGACGACGGTGGCGATCTATCTCGTTGCCCTGCTGCTCATCAGCCTGCGGGCCTGGCGGGCCTGGAGCGAGGTGCTGCGCAGCCCCGCCTTGTGGGTGCTGTTGCTGGCGTCGGGCGTGACCAATATGGCCTTCAACTGGGGCGTGGCCCTGGGCGATGTGGTGCGCGTGGTGCTGCTGTTTTACCTGATGCCCTTGTGGACCGTGGTGCTGGCGCGGCTGCTGCTGGACGAGCGCCTGAGCGGCTTTGCCGCGCTGCGCATGGCCCTGGCCCTGGGCGGCGCGGCCATCGTGCTGATGCCCGCTGGCGGCGGTTTCCCGCTGCCCCGCAGCCTGGCCGATGGCCTGGGCGTGCTGGGCGGCTTTGGCTTTGCGCTGACCAATGTGATGCTGCGCCGCGAAGCCCGGCGCGCCGCGCCGACGGCCCGTGCGCTGGCAATGTTCAGCGGCGGCGTGCTGGTGGCGGGCGCGGTGGCCATCGCCTTGTCGAGCAGCGGCTTTATCGCCTGGCCGCAGCCCTCCGGCGACCATTGGATCGTGCCCATCCTGCTGCCGCTGGCACTGATGGCCCTGCTGTTTTTTGCCGCCAATCTGGCCCTGCAATACGGCGCGGCGCACCTGCCCGCCAATGTGACCTCGGTGGTGATGTTGATCGAGGTGCCGGTGGCGGCCCTGTCGGCGCTGTGGTTGGGCGGTGGCGAGCTGGACACGAAAACTGCCGTGGGCGGGGCCTGCATCCTGGCGGCCGCCCTGCTGTCAGCGGTCGAGCCTGCGGCTACCATGGCGGCCCGACCCCGATCTTCAACTTCGACGGAGCCTTTGCCATGAGCGATGCAACCAGCGTCTATGACTTTGAAGCCCTGTCCATCACCGGCCAGCCGATCAAGCTGGCCGACCACCGTGGCCAGGTCTTGCTCATCGTCAACACCGCCAGCGCCTGCGGCTTCACGCCCCAGTTCGCCGGGCTGGAGACCCTGTGGAAGGACTATGCCGCCCAGGGGCTGACGGTGGTGGGCTTCCCCAGCAACGAGTTCGGCGGCCAGGACCCCGGCAGCAATGACGAGATTGCCTCGTTTTGCGAGCTGAATTACGGCGTCAGCTTTCCGATGATGGAAAAGATCAAGGTCAACGGCGCCGATGCCGCCCCGCTGTGGAAATGGCTGAAGGGCGAAAAACCCGGCATCCTTGGCATCGAAATGATCAAGTGGAACTTCACCAAGTTCCTGGTCGGCCGCGACGGTCAGGTGCTCAAGCGTTATGCGCCGACCGATGCGCCCGACAAGCTGCGCGGGGATATCGAGGCGGCACTGAAAGCTTGATCGACATGGGCGCGCGGGCTTCGCAGTTCCGGCGGTTTGCTGCCGTCGAATGCCCGCAAGACCCGCTGTACGTGGCGATCTGCCAGGCGGTGGCCGACGCGCCCGCCCTGCTTGATTTGTTGGATCACGCGCCGCCCACACAGGCGCGGCCGAATTTGTTGCTGGCGGCTTTGCACGAGCGCATTCTGGCGGGGGTTGACCACCCGCTGGCGGCGTATTTCCCGAGCGTCGGCGGCACGCGGATGCCCGATGCGGCGCTGCCCGCGCTGCTGCTTGATTTCGCCCAGCTCGAGCAGCCAGCGTTGATCGCCCATCTGCGCCAGCGCAGCACCCAGACCAACGAGATCGGCCGCTGTGCCGTGTTGTGGCCGGCGCTGGCCCACATCGCCAAGCTGACCGGCCGGCAAGACCTGGCCCTGCTTGATTTTGGCAGCAGCGCCGGGCTGAACTTGGGCGTGGACGCTTACCACTACGACTACGGGCCATTCAGCCTTGGCGCGCCCGCTGCACCCGGCAGGCCCAGCGTGCGCTGTGAGTGGCGGGGACAACGTTTGCCACCGGCCTTGCCGGCATGGCGCCTGGCCAGCCGACTGGGCCTGGATCTGGCGCCGATTGATGTGCATGACGAAGCCGCCACCCGCTGGCTGCGCGCCTGCCTGTGGCCGCATGACCGGCAGCGGGCTGCCCGGCTTGACCTCGCGCTGGCCTGCGCTCGGCAAGCCCACTGGCCGGTGGTGCAAGCCGATGACGGGCTGGCTGCCGTGGCGCGCTGGCTGGATCGGCTGCCCGCCGATCAGCAGCCGGTGCTGTTCAACAGTTGGGTGTTGGCCTATTTCGAGCCGGCGGCGCTGGCGCAGTTTCAGGCTCAGATGGCCCGCTGGGCGATCGAGCGCGGCCTGGTCTGGCTCAGCGCCGAGGCCCCAGCCCTGCGACCGCCGGGCCTGGCGCTGCCGCCGCCGGACGGCAGCGGCGAATCGGCCACCCTGTGGACCTTGCAATGGGCGCCGGCTGGCGGCCAAATGCAGCAAATTGCGCTGGCTTGGTCGCACCCGCACGGGCGCTGGCTGCATGGGCTGTGAGATTGCTGCGGTGCACAATCTAGCCCTTTACATTCATCAGTCTGGGAGCGCGTCATCATGCGTCGAGTCGTTTTCAACCAAAAAGGCGGGGTCGGCAAATCGACCATCACCAGCAATCTGGCCGCGATTGCGGCGGCGAGCGGGCGCCGGGTCTTGGTGGTCGATCTCGATGCGCAGGGCAACACCAGCCGCTACCTGATGGGCGACGCAATGGACGAGGAACTGAGCGGCGCGGCCGAGTTCTTCCAGACGACCTTGAAGTTCAGCGTGCGCGACACCGACACCAGCGAGTTCATCCACGCCACGCCCTGGGAGAACCTTCACGTCATGCCGGCCAGCCATCTGCTGGAAGAGCTGCACAGCAAGCTGGAGAGCCGCTACAAGATCTACAAGTTGCGCAATGCCCTGATCGCGCTGACCGAGGGCAAGAATGCAGAGTACGACGAGGTTTGGATCGACACCCCACCGGCGCTGAACTTCTACACCCGCTCGGCCCTGATCGCCGCCGAGGGCTGTTTGATCCCGTTTGACTGCGATGATTTCTCGCGCCGCGCGCTGTACGGTCTGCTCGAATCGGTGAAGGAAATCCAGGCCGATCACAACGAGGACTTGCGGGTCGAGGGCATTGTCGTCAACCAGTTCCAGCCCCGCGCGGTGCTGCCGCAGCGCACGGTGCAGGAGTTGATCGACGAGGGCCTGCCGGTGCTGCAGCCCTACCTGAGTTCCTCGGTCAAGATTCGCGAGTCGCACGAGCAGTCCCTGCCGATGATCTTTCTGGACCCCAGCCACAAGCTCACGCAGGAATACGTGGCCTTGCACGACGCGCTCTTGTAGCTGACGCGCAGCGGCAGCGCCTTGACTCGGTTTTTGAATATTCCTTATTTGATAGCTTCCTAGTCTTATTCGACGTGGGCTAGAGCCACATTTGTCTTAAAAGACTGTTCAACCCATGCAAACGCCGCATCCCAGATGACCGATATTTTGTACGCACCCGCTTCTGCTGTGGTGACACGCCGCTTCCCTGGTGATTTTCGCTGCGCGATAACGGCCGCCCGAGGTCTGGGTCATCGCCATTGCGGCGGGCATTGGTGTCATTCAGGTGATGGGTCGACTGCTGCTCTACCCGCTAGTCAAGCGCATCACGGGCAGCATTGGCCGCGCAGTCTATGGCCAAAGCGCCGTGGATGGTGTGTCAATCTGCGCGGTTGATGACCTGAGTGCGCCAGCGTACGGACCATCCTCGCATCAAGTTATAGTCTGGCCTAGGTTTGAACAATCAAAATTCGG
>JBBQKT010000141.1:0-8868 GCA_038327205.1 Burkholderiales bacterium
ACCGTCTCGCTGATGGGCCGCTCGCTCGCTGACATGAGCGAGGCCGAGCGCGGCCGCTGGCGCAACCAGCACCTCGGCTTTGTCTACCAGTTCCACCATCTGCTGCCCGAGTTCAGCGCGCTCGACAACGTGGCCATGCCCCTGCGCATCCGCCGCATGCCGCAGGCCGAGGCGCGCGAGGTGGCCGCCGCGATGCTGACCCGCGTGGGCCTGGGCGCCCGGCTGGCGCACCGGCCGGGCGAGCTGTCCGGCGGCGAGCGCCAGCGGGTGGCGATTGCCCGTGCGCTGGTGACGCAGCCTGCCTGCGTGCTGGCCGACGAGCCGACCGGCAACCTCGACCGCAACACGGCGCAAGCGGTGTTCGAGCTGATGCTCGCCACCGCGCATGAGCAGGGCACGGCCTTTGTTTTGGTGACCCATGACCAAACGCTGGCCGCGCAATGTGAGGCGCAGATGAAGCTGGTGGGCGGTGTGGTGCAGGCGCCATGAACCGCATGCGCCGTCATTCCAGCGCAGGCTGGACTCCAGCCTCCGCACAAAACATCCTGTGTTCTTCCGCCCCTGGATGCCAGCCTTCGCTGGCATGACGATTTTTTGATTGTTCGCGATGGCCTCCCGCTTCATCCTCAAACTCAGCTGCCCCGATCAGGCCGGCATCGTCCACGCCGTCACCGGTTTCTTGCTCGCCCAGGGCGGCAATATCCTGACCTCGGCCCAGCATGGCGACGCTGACCATCAACGCTTTTTCATGCGCATCGAGTTCGAGTCGGCGGCCGAGCTGGCAGCGATGCGCGAAGGCTTCGCGCCGCTGGCGGATCGCCTGACGATGGACTGGGAGCTGGTTGCCAGCGCCACCAAGACCCGCGTGCTGTTGCTGGTCTCGAAGCTGGGCCATTGCCTGAACGACCTGCTGTTTCGCGTGCAGACCGGTCATCTGCCGATCGAGATCGTTGCCATCGTCAGCAACCACCGCGATTTTTATCAGCTCGCCGCCTCGCACAACATCCCGTTCCACCATCTGCCGCTGCTGAACTCGTCTGCTGAGCAGAAGATGGCCCAAGAGGCCAAGCTGCGCGAGCTGATGGCCGATCAACAGGTTGATCTGGTCGTGCTGGCCCGCTATATGCAAATCCTGTCGGCCGCGCTGTGCCGCGATCTGGCCGGCCGGGCGATCAATATTCATCACAGCTTTTTGCCCAGCTTCAAGGGCGCCAAGCCCTATCACCAGGCCTATGAGCGGGGCGTCAAGCTGATCGGTGCGACCGCGCATTACGTGACGTCCGATCTCGACGAGGGCCCGATCATCGAGCAGGAGGTCGCCCGCATCGACCACAGCCTGTCGCCCGAGCAACTGACCGCCATCGGTCGCGATGTCGAGTGCGTCACGCTGGCACGGGCGATCCAGTGGCATGCCGAGCGGCGCGTGCTGCTGAACGGCAGCCGCACGGTGGTGTTCAGGTAAATGTGGACCGACAGCCACTGCCATCTCGACGCGCCGGAGTTCGACGCGGATCGGGAGGCGGTGGTGGCAAGGGCCAAGGCGGCCGGTGTCGCGCAGATCGTCATCCCGGCGGTGGCGGCGTTTGATTTCGACACGGTGCGCGAGCTGGCCCACCGGCATGGCTTGGCCTACGCGCTGGGCATTCACCCGATCTACGTCATGCGCGCCAGCGAGCAAGACCTGACCCTGCTGGCCGACAAGCTGGCGGAACATGCCGATGATCCGCGCCTGGTCGCCGTCGGCGAGATCGGCCTCGATTTTTTCGTGCCGGGCCTGGACGCCGAGCGCCAGCAGCACTTCTATACCGCGCAGTTGAAACTGGCGAAACGATTTGGCCTGCCGGTGATCCTGCATGTGCGCCGCAGTGCCGATCAACTGCTCAAAGGCCTGCGCCGCCACTCAGTTTCAGGTGGCATTGCCCATGCGTTCAATGGCAGCGCGCAGCAGGCGCAGGCCTTCATCGCGCTGGGCTTCAAACTCGGTTTCGGCGGCACCTTGACCTTTGAGCGCTCGCTGCAGATTCGGCGGCTGGCAGCTGAGTTGCCCGAGTCGGCGCTTGTTTTGGAAACCGATGCGCCGGACATCCCGCCGCAGTGGCTTTACCGATCAGCGGCCGAGCGGGTGGCAGGGCAGGGCAGCACCAGGAATGAACCGGCCGAGCTTCCCCGCATTGCTGAAAGTCTGGCGGCGTTGCGTGGGTGGACGGTGGAGCAGACGGCCGCGATCACCAGCGCCAACGTCCGCGCCGCCTTGCCGAGGCTGGCCTAATCCCGATTCCTCGGCGCCAACGGCGTCTCCGGCAGCGGATAGCCCGCCGCGCCAAACGTCGTCACCACCGCCTTGTGCGTGTCAAAGTACACCTGCCAGTAATGGTCGGTGTGGGTGTAGGGCCGCACGCACAGCAGCGGGCCTTCGGGTGTGAAGTTCAAGATTTCGACATCGGGCGCGGGTGTGGTGGCCACATTCGGGATCGCCGCAATCGCCGCCTTCAGTTTGGCGATCGCATCCATCGGATCGACGCTGTTGGCGATCTTGGCGACGCAATCAACGCGACGCACCGGCAGGGTGGAGAAGTTTTGGATGTTGTCCGAGAAGATCTTGTTGTTGCCGACGATGGTTTGCACGTTGTCGGGCGTGATGACGGTGGTGCCGAACAGGCCGATCTCATGCACCGTGCCGGTGACGCCGCCGACCTGCACGAAATCGCCGACCTTGAACGGCCGCAGCACTTGCATGAAGATGCCGGCCGCAAAGTGAGTCAGCAGTCCGCCCCAGGCAGTGCCGATGGCCAGGCCTGCGCCGGCCAGCAGCACGGCGAACGAGGCGGTGTGAACGCCGAAGATGTCCAGGATCGCCAGCACCAGCACGATGTTCAGCAAGCCGGTCAGGATCGAACGCAGATAGTTCGACAGGGTCGAATCAATGCGCTTGCCGCGTTCAAGCGCGGCGGTGAACAGGCGCACGACCAAGTTGATGATCCAGCGGCCGATGATCCAGGCGGCCAGCGCGGCCAGCACCTTCAGGCCAAAATCTGCCCCCTGCGTGCTGAGGAAGGTCCAGATTGCTTCGGTGTTCATCATCTTCGTTACTCCCATTGAAAAATAGCGAGCGCATCATCTCAAAGCTTCAGCCCCGCCTGCAAGGCCTGACCCCCCAAGTCGACCCACAAACACGTCTGCTGGTGCTCGGCAGCTTCCCCGGTGTCGCGTCGCTGGCCGCGCAGCAGTATTACGGCCACCCGCGGAACCAGTTCTGGCGGCTGTTGGGCGAATCCCTGAACCTGCCACTGGCCCAGGCCGACTACCCCACGCGGCTGGCCCTGCTGACCCAGGCGCGGGTCGGGCTCTGGGATGTGATCACCGAGACTCAGCGCCAGGGCAGCCTGGACAGCGCGATCCGCGACCCGCTGGGCAGCGATCTGGTCAGTCTGACGATGGCGCTAAAGGACCTCCGCACCATCGCTTTCAACGGCGGCACGGCCGCCCGAATCGGTCTGCGGCAATTGGGCGCGGCGAGCTTGAGATACCGTGTCGCTTTGTTGCCGTCCTCCAGCCCGGCTTACACCCGCCCTTACGCCGAAAAGCTGACCGCCTGGCAGCAACTCAACCACGAGTTCAATGAAAAAAACTAAGCCCGCCACCTGGATACCCGCCACCCTGTCCGAATTTGACGGCGTGCGATTTCTGCACCTTGATTCGATCTGGGTGCAGGGCGCGATGCGCATCCGTAAGCCGCAGCAATTGGAGCTTGAATACGTGCAGCGGATGATGGCCTGGCTGCTCTGGCGGCCCAGCGAACAGGTCAGCGAGGGCCACGCAGTGCAACTTGGCTTGGGCGCGGCGGCGATCACCCGGTTCAGTCACAAGGTGCTGAAGATGGACAAAACCACGGCGGTCGAAATCAACCCGACGGTTATTTCCGCCTGCCGCGCCTGGTTTCATCTGCCCGAGGATGACGACCGGTTGACGACGGTCAATGCCGACGCCGCTGTCTGGCTTGCCGCAGCCGCTCCGCAGCAGGCACAGGTGCTCAATGTCGATCTCTACGACCACGATGCCGCTTCTCCGGTGCTGGACGACGAGGCGTTTTATGCGCAGTGCCGCAATCTGCTCGCTGACGGCGGGCTGATGACGGTCAATTTGTTCGGCCGCGACGCCAGCTTTGCCCGCAGCGCCACCCGCATCGCCCGCGTGTTCGGCACCGACCAGGTTTGGAGCTTGAGCCCGACGAAGGAGGGCAACACCATCGTCGTCGCTGCCCGCGGCGTGAGCGTGCCGGACCGCGACGAACTAGAGCGCCGAGCGGCTACCATCGAAGCGGAATTTGGCCTGCCTGCCCGCAAGTGGTTGCGCCTGGTCCAGCCCCTGCCGCTGAGCATCATCAACCCCCTGCGAGCCGAGCCTCAAACATGAGCAGTTCAAGCACCAAGTCTGCTGCACCGTCAAAAGCTGCTGAAGTAGCTGCCAAGCCCGAAGGTCGCCTGGAATGGCGAGCCATGTTGCATTGGATGCGCGAGGGTGGGCTGATTGACGCGGAGCAGGTCAAGCGCACCGAGGCACGTTTCGCTGCTGGCGACAGCACCCTGCACCCGCTGGTGCGACTGGGCCACGCGGGGCTGACCCGAGTCAGCAACGGCAAGCTCCTCGATATCGACGCGCTGACCGAGTGGCTGGCCAGCTACGCCAAGCTGCCCTACCTGCGCATCGATCCGCTGAAGGTCGATGTGGGCCGCGTTGCCGACATCATGAGTGGCGGCTATGCGGAGGCCAAGCGCTGCCTGCCGATTCTGGTCGGCGTCAATGAGGTGACGATTGCGACCAGCGAGCCGTTCGACATCGGCTGGATGGCGCAGATCGAATCGCATGCAAGGAAGCCGATCAAGCTGGTGATTGCCAATCCGCTGGAAATCGCCCGCTACACGACCGAGTTCTTCACCTTGGCCAAGTCGGTCCGCGCCGCGACCAAGGCCGGCGAGTCGGCCCAGGTGGCCAGCTTCGAGCAACTGGTCGAGCTGGGACGCAGCAACAAGGCGCTGGACGCGAACGACCAGGGCGTGGTGCAGGTGGTCGATTGGCTGTGGCAGTACGCGTTTGACCAGCGTGCGTCGGACATTCATCTGGAGCCGCGCCGCGAGTTCGGCGTGATCCGCTTCCGCATCGACGGCGTGCTGCATACCGTCTATCAGTTGCCGCCGACGGTGATGAGCGCGATGACAGCCCGCATCAAGCTATTGGGCCGTATGGACGTGGTCGAGCGCCGCCGCCCCTTGGACGGCCGAATCAAGACGCGCAACCCGGCGGGCGATGAGGTCGAGATGCGGCTCTCGACCCTGCCGACCGCGTTTGGCGAAAAGATGGTGATGCGCATCTTTGACCCGGACACGGCGGTCAAAGATCTGAACATGCTGGGTTTTTCCGCCCACGACAACGACCGCTGGGAGCAGCTGACCCAGCGCGCCCACGGCATCATCCTCGTCACCGGCCCGACCGGCAGCGGCAAGACAACGACGCTGTACTCGACACTCAAGCGGCTGGCGACCGAAGAGGTCAACGTCTGCACGATCGAAGACCCGATCGAAATGATCGAGCCCTCGTTCAACCAGACCCAGGTGCAGACGGCGCTCGACTTTGGCTTCCCCGAAGGCCTGCGCGCACTGATGCGGCAGGACCCGGACATCATCATGGTCGGCGAAATCCGCGATCTGGCCACGGCCGAGATGGCGATTCAGGCCGCGCTGACCGGCCATCTGGTCTTCAGCACCCTGCACACCAATGACTCGGTGGCTGCCATCACCCGGCTGACCGACCTGGGCGTGCCTTCGTACTTGATCAGCGCCACCGTCATCGGTGTGCTGGCCCAGCGTCTGGTACGCACCCTGTGCAACCATTGCAAGGTGCCCGATCCGTCGGTCACGCGCGAAACGCTGAACGAGGCGCTCAAACACTGGCGCATGAACGGTGGCGTCAAGCCTTACAAGCCGGTCGGCTGCCTGGAATGCCGCAACACCGGCTATCGCGGCCGCGCGGGTCTGTATGAGTTGTTGACCTTGGGCGAAACGGTCAAAGCCAACTTGCACCCGGTTGCAGACCTGACCGCGCTGCGCAAACAAGCGCTGCAGGAAGGCCTGCGTCCCTTGCGGCTGGCCGGGGCGATGAAGGTGGCCGAGGGCATTACGACCCTGGAAGAGATTTTGCGCAGCACACCTGCGTGGGAAAACAGTTAGGCGTAAACCAGACGCTGGGCTGGCCGACCGCGCTGCCAGAATGCAGGCTCTATAGAGCGCAGGTGGTGAAACGATGAAGATCAAGAGCCAACGGGACTTCTGGTCCGGGCTGATGTTTGTGCTGGTGGGGATCGCTTTTGCTTTGGGGTCGACCGAATACAACTTCGGCTCTTCCGCCAAGCCAGGCCCCGGCTATTTCCCGTTCGGACTGGGTGTCTGCCTCGCGCTGCTTGGCGGCATGGTGCTGTTCAAGGCGCTGACGATTGAATCCGAGGGTGGCGACCCAATTGGCGATATCGCCTGGAAGCCCCTGCTGGTGATCGTGGCTGCCGTGCTGATGTTTGGTGTTGCTTTGCCTCGGCTTGGCCTGGTGTTCACCTTGCCCCTGCTCATCACCCTGGCCTCCGTGGCGGGTGATGAGTTCCACTGGCGCGACGCCCTGATCAACAGTGCCGTACTCACACTGGGTAGCTGGGTCATCTTCGTCTGGGGCTTGAAGCTGACCATTCCCGTCTGGCCAACGATCCCGATGCTCGCTGGCATCTTTGGTAGCTGAGGCGCGGCACGCATGGAACTCCTGAACAATCTCGCGCTGGGCTTTCAAGTTGCCATGACCTGGCAAAACTTGTTGTACGCCTTTGGCGGCGCCCTGTTGGGCACCTTGATTGGCGTGCTGCCTGGCTTGGGGCCGGTGGCCACCATCGCCATGCTGCTGCCCTCGATCTACGGTCTGGACGCAACGCCCGCCCTCATCATGCTGGCCGGCATCTATTACGGCGCGCAGTACGGCGGCTCGACCACGGCTATCTTGATCAATGTGCCGGGCGAATCCAGTTCGGTCGTCACTGCGATCGACGGCTACCAGATGGCGCGCCAAGGTCGGGCCGGCGCTGCCTTGGCCGCAGCAGGTCTCGGCTCCTTCTTCGCCGGTTGCGTCGGCACCATCATCATTGCTGCTTTTGCCCCGCCGCTGACCGAACTGGCTTTCAAGTTTGGCCCGGCTGAATATTTCTCCCTGATGGTGTTGGGTTTGATTGGCGCGGTGGTGCTGGCGTCCGGGTCGCTCATCAAGGCAATCTCGATGATCTTGCTAGGCCTGTTGCTGGGCCAGATCAACACCGACGTTATCTCCGGCACGCCACGCTTCTCGTTTGACATCCCGGAGCTGAGCGACGGCATTGGCTTTGTTGTCATCGCCATGGGAGTGTTTGGCTTTGGCGAGATCATCGCCAATCTCGGCCAGCCCGAAGAACAGCGTGAAGTCTTCACCAAGGACGTGAAGGGCCTGTGGCCCACGAAGCAAGACTTCCAAGAAGCCTGGCCCTCGGTGTTGCGCGGCACAGCGTTGGGTTCAATCCTGGGTGTGCTGCCTGGCGGCGGTGCGCTGCTTGCCTCGTTCGCGTCCTACACCTTGGAAAAGAAGACAGTGCGCAACCCGCGCATTCCATTCGGCAAAGGAGCGATCCAAGGAGTGGCTGGGCCGGAGGCAGCCAACAACGCGGGTGCGCAAACCAGTTTCATTCCCATGCTTACCCTCGGTATTCCACCCAATGCGGTGATGGCCTTGATGGTGGGCGCTATGACGATCAAGGGCATACAGCCCGGCCCGCAAGTGATGACCAGCAACCCCGAACTGTTTTGGGGCCTGATCGCATCAATGTGGATCGGCAATTTGATGTTGGTGGTGTTGAACCTGCCGTTGATCGGCATCTGGATCAAGCTGCTGACCGTGCCCTACCGTTTTCTGTTCCCTGCCATCGTGACGTTTTGCTGCATTGGCAGCTACTCGCTCAACAACAACAACTTTGATGTCTATATGACCGCGCTGTTCGCACTGGTGGGCTACATCTTCTACAAGCTCAGCTGCGAACCTGCTCCGTTGTTGCTCGGCTTCATCCTTGGGCCGATGATGGAAGAGAACCTGCGTCGTGCTTTGCTGCTTTCACGTGGCGACTGGACGACCTTCATGACACGCCCCCTGTCGGCCGGGCTGCTGATTGCTGCTGCCCTGATGGTCATCACCGTGATGCTGCCCACCATCAGGAACAAGCGCGAAGAGGCGTTCCAAGAGGAGTGATTCGAGAGGTGGCGCGTCGCCTCGGGCGCCCACCTCAGCCAAGCCAAGGACGGGCGCTTCTGAAGTTTTTGAGGCATCTCTTGCCAGAGCTGAAATTCCTGTGCTACAGTCTAAGGCTGCGCTGAACACAAGTCTTCTAACGAAGGCGGGCTGAGAAGCAAGGGATGGAAAAGTGGTTGTTTGGAGTTTGTTTGGATCTGAATTGAGTTTGCTGCGAAGCAAAGCGAGACAGAAAAAAGAATCTCAAAACACTTGACGAGTTTGATAAAAACAAGTCATAATCGCTCTCCTGCACTGACAGCGGTCAGCGCGAACAGATAGAGGCTGAGGCAAGTTGCTGAGTTTAGTTTGTTCAAGTTCTTTAAAAATTAACAGCCGATAAGCGTGGGCGTTTGAGTAAGAGTTTTGGATGCAGGCGACTGTATCCAAGTCTTTTGACTTTAAACGCTCACGGAAAATTTGATTAAAGACGCTGCAGAGCAATTTGTAGTGGTTTTAGTTAATTCCGTTGAGTAAAACATGATCGAACTGTAGAGTTTGATCCTGGCTCAGATTGAACGCTGGCGG
>JBBQKT010000142.1:0-8819 GCA_038327205.1 Burkholderiales bacterium
GGCAGGGCGTAGAGCAGGCGCTTGAGCAGGTAAATGAGCATCGGAGGTCAGGTCAGCGTGCATTGCTCGGTCGGCGCCGGGCCGCCCCAAGGCGGCCGAGCACCCCCCTGGGGGGTCGGCGCAAAGCGCCGGGGGGTTGTCATGTCACATGCCGATGGTGGTCAGGTCCTGGAACCAGTGCTGCGCCTGGACGAACTGCTTGACCTTGGGTGACAAGGCATGGGGGCTGGTGTCATGCACGACCCACAGCATCAGCGCGTCGTCGACCATCTGCTCGTGCACAAAGGCGAGCAGCTTGTCCTGCTTCTTGGTGTCGAAGGTGGCCCGGATCTGGTCGATGGCGTCGTTCACCTTGGGGTTGTCGTAGCCGCCCCAGTTGACGCCGTTGGGGGCGATGTATTTGCCGTAGGCAAAGCGGGTCAGGCCCAGAAACGGGTCGGCCGTCACATAGCCAAGATTGATGGCGGTGATGCCCTTGCCGGCATTCATGTCCGCCTTGGCACCGCTGCGCCAGTGCAGGTAGAGGTTCTCCAGCTCGACCACTTCAAATTCAACCTGAATGTTCGCTTCGGCGAGGCTTTGCTGGATGAACTCGTTCATCGGCAGCGACAACATCTGCCCGGTGCCGCCCTGGGCAATGATGATCTTGGCCTTCAGCGGTTTGGCCTTGCTGTAGCCGGCCTGCGCCATCAGCGCCCGGGCGGCGGGCAGGTCGTATTTCAGATCAAAAGTGGGCTTGCCGAACCAGGGGCTGCTGCGGTCGAGCTGGCCCTTGGCGGGCGTTGCCAGGCCGTTCAGCAGCTTGACGATGGCGTCGCGGTCGATCGCCAGATTGGCGGCCTTGCGCACGCGGATGTCGGTCCAGGGTGAGCCCGGCTGGGTACTGAAGTGATAGGGCCAGACGTGGGGCGTGACGTTCTGCACCACCTTGAAGCCGGTCGCTTTCAGCTGGGGCAGCACATCGGGCGGCGGTGTCTCGATCAGGTCGACCTGCCCGTTCAGCAGCGCGTTGGCGCGGGTCAGCGCGTCGGGGATAGGCATCAGGATGATGCGGTCGGTCTTGGCCAGCCGCGTCTTGTCCCAATACGTCGCGTTCTTGACCAGATCGGCCCGCTCGCGCGGCACCAGTTTGTCAAGCTTGAAGGGGCCGGTGCCGGAGGGCTGCATGGCCACTTTGGCCCAGTCCTTGCCCATTTTTTCCCACTGCGCCGGGCTGCCGATCAGGAACCAGGGCAGTTGGTAGACGAACAGCGCGTCCACATCTTTGGTGGTGATCTCGACCGTGTAGTCGTCGATCTTCTTGTAGGAAGCGATCGAGGGGATGCGCGGCTTCACCTGCGCCGCCTGCTTGGCGTCGAACTGCGGTGATTTGTCGTTCAGCACCTTGTCCAGGTTCCACACCACGGCGTCGGCCTTGAAGTCGGAACCGTCATGGAACTTGACGCCCTTGAGCAGGGTGAAGCGCCAGATCTTGGCATCCTTGGCGTCCACTTTCCACTCGGTGGCCAGGCCCGGCATCAGCTTGCCCGGCCGGGTGCCGATATTGGCCTCCCAGGCGACCAGCGGGTCGTACAGGGTGTGGCCGGTGAATTGGTAAGCACCCGCGCCGCGATCAGGCTGCCCGGTGGTCAGCGGGATGTCGGCCATCGAGATGCCGTAGCGGGCCACGGTCTCGGCGTAGAGCGCCGTGCTGGCCGCCAGCGCGAGGGGCATGGCGATCAGCCAGCGGCTCCATCGCGCGGCTTTGGGAATTGAAATCATCATCTCAAGCGCTCCAAGGTGGGTAATGACTCCTTGGATTGCATGCAACATGCCAGCTTCGATGAAGTTGCCGATGTATTTTCTAAGCCCCTATCGCGCTTGGACTAATCGGCCTTTGTGCAGAGGTTTTGGCTTGCCGCATTGGCCAAAAGCATATGCAGACCGGCTTGATAAAGCACCAGATCAAGGCGGCTGCTGCGAAGTTGCATACAAGATGGTGCGGCAGGCCTGACCCGTCGGCTAGCCCGGCAAGGCGCTCTTGCTCATCCAACGGTCAATCTCCGCCAACAGCAACTGCATGGAGATCGGTTTGGTCATGTAGCCGTCAAAGCCGGCAGCCAATGCAGCGCTGATTTCATCGGGCATGGCGTTGGCCGATACGGCGATGCAGCGCACATCGGCAAGCGTCCGCTCGGCCCGGACGGCAGCCAGCACCTGCAGGCCGTTCATGCCCGGCATCATCAGGTCGATCAGCATCAGCTTGGGCGGATCGGCCAGGGCGAGGTCAATGCCGCTGCGCCCGTCACCCACGGTGCTCAAGGTGATGCCAGGGCGCTGCGCCAGAAAGGCCTTCATCAGGATCTGGTTGATCTCGTCATCGTCGATGTAGAGAAGCCGACCCCGGACGTGGGCATTCGGTACGGCTGTTACTGCGGCGGCGGCGTCAACCGTGGCACTGCCGTCCTGGGTGCCGGTGCTGCCGCGCGGTTTGCTGATCGGGAGCGTCACGGTGAAGCTGCTGCCCAGCCCCGACCTGCTGTCGACCAGCAGTTGCCCGCCCATCAGCTCCACCAGGTTGCGGGTGATGACCAGGCCAATCCCGGTGCCCTCGATGGCCGTGGACTCGCGGCCCAGGCGGTTGAAGGGCTGGAACAGGGCGCCCAGCTGTTCGGCGCTCATGCCCTGGCCGGTGTCGTGCACCGAAATCTTCAAGGTGCTGCTGTCTGCGCGCAGGCTGATCAGCACTTCGCCGTCGGCTCGGTTGTACTTGATGGCGTTGGACAGCAGGTTGAACACCACCTGACGCAGCCGCGTGGAATCCACACGCACTTGCGGCAAGGCCAGGATAGGCGACTCGATCCGCAATTGAACGCTGTGGCCGGCCGCCTGGGGTCCCACGCCGTTCACCGCCGATTGGACGATCTCGAGTGCGTCGGCATCCACGAGTGTGATGGCGAGCGCGCCCGCCTCGATGCGGGAAAGATCGAGCAGGTCGTTGATCAGCAGCAACAGGTGGCCACCTGCTTCCTGCACATGCCTCAACCGCTCGCGCTGGACGGGGGCCAGCCTGTGGTGCTCGTCGAGTTGCAGCACTTCGGAGAAGCCCAGGATCGCGTTCAGCGGTGTGCGCAACTCATGGCTCATGCGGGCAATGAATTCGCTCTTGGCGCGGCTTGCCTGTTCAGCCAATTGGTGGGCTCGGGAGGCCTCTTCGGAGCGGCGCTGCTCGGTCACGTCACGCACCACCACGCTGGCCAGTTCAGCCCGCGAGCCATCGGTATAGGTGGCCGACGCAATTTCGGCTTCGAAGGTGCTGCCGTCGCCCCGTCGCATGGTCAGCTCGCCAAAGGCTCGACCCTGGTGGGTACGGGTTTCACGCAGATTGGCCAGACGCGGATCGCTCAGATCGACAAGCTGGTCTCGGGATGCCGCGATCAATTCGGCCTCGCTCATTCGAAACATCCTGCAGGCGGCGTCGTTGGCCGACAGGATGCGCCCGTCCGGTTGGGTTTGCAGCACGGCGTCCATGCTGTTCTGGAACAGCATGCGGTAGCGGTTTTCGCTCTGCTGCAACGCACGCTCGGCCAACTTGCGGGCCGTGATGTCGACAAAGGTGACGATCACACTGCGCAGACTGCCGTCGGGGTTGAAATCGGGATAGGTGTTGGCGAGCACCCAGACCGTCACAGCCTGGGTGGCGTTGACGATGCCGATCGTCTGGTCGGACAGCGGCGTCCTGATCGTGAGCACCCTGTGCACCGGGTACTCCAGCATCGGCATGCGGCTGCCGTCATCGCGAATGAACTGCCAGAGCGGATCCAGGGCTGATCGGCCCAGCATCTGCCCGGCGGAAAAGCCGATCAGGCGGCAGGCTTCGGCATTCACGGCCACCACCAATCCAGCCGGGTCATGGCGCACCAGGCCGGCCAGGATGTGGTCAATCAAAAACCGCTGTTCGCCCGCGCTTTCAAGCAATTCGAGCTCGGCCTGACGCCGTTCAGCATCCCACAGGGCTTGGCGTCGCAAGGTGAAGCGGTAGCCGAGCCAGCCGCCGATGCTCAACAGGGTCACCAACGCAAAAGGCACCTGCACCCGCTGCCACCAAGCCGTCCGAAATTCCGCGATCGGCTGACTGACGAAGATGGTGACGGGCATGGATTCGAGTCGCTGGAACACATTGCCTGAGGCGTAACCGCCGAGCTGATTCGTGCCTTCGACATAGCCCGAGGCGGGGTAGCCCTGCGCTTTCAGCGACTGTGCCAGCACACCGCGTCGCGGTTCGCCGTAGACGACTTCCATCGGTACGCCAGGGGGCAAGGGATAGCGACTGATGAGAAAGCCGTCATCCCGGATCAGGCCGAAAAATGCCTTTTCCTTGATGGGTGCCATCCGCCAAAACGACTCCAACAGTTCCACCGCCACGTTGGCAGCCAGCACGAAGACCGCACGACCCTGGGCGTCGCGAATGACATGGCGCATTGGCGTGACCCAGCTCCGACTGAGCTGCGTGTACAGCGGCTGGCCCGGTGACAGGCGGGTCGAGGGCGTCAATTCTTCGAGGAAGCTTGCATAGGAGCGCTCGGTCGCGAGATGGGGCAGCTCGGCCGCGCGGCTCGCGATGCTGCTTGCCAGCAGCTGGCCGTCCAGGCGTATCAAATCGATTGACGAGAGGTCGGTATGCACGGTGCTGAAGCGCTGCAGCGCCGTCCGGACCTGGTCGACGTCTTTGAGGCGTCCATCAGGCTCCAGCAGGTCGTGGGTGAGCCTGGTCAGGCTTCGTTCCAGCTGCAGAAAATACTGATGCAGGGTGTTGTTGCCCAGCGCCAGCACCGTGCGCATCTGCATGATCTGTTCGCGTTTTTCGGCGCGCCAGGCCTGCAGACCGAAGATCCCGACAAACAATGCAACCAGCACGGCCAGCACCATCACCAGACGCGTGAGATTGCGGGATGCAACGGAGGACGCTGGGGTCATGGCTGCCGCGGGCAGGCTGGTCCGCTCAAGTTTTTCGTGTGACGAGAGTAACTGAACGCTCGGGCCCCCTGCTGCCCCGTCGTGGTGTGGTCACGGCAGTGTGAGAATGACTTCATGAGTTCTCCAAGCCCCACCCCTAGCGCTGCTGCAGCGCTGACCCTCACCCGCCCCGACGACTGGCATCTGCATCTGCGTGACGAGGCCGCGATGCGCAGCGTGCTGCCGCACACCGCCCGCCAGTTCGCCCGCGCCATCGTGATGCCCAATTTGCGCCCGCCGATCACCACCGCCGCGCAGGCCGTGGCCTACCGCGAACGCATTGCTGCCGCCGTCCCTGCGGGCATGGATTTCACGCCGCTGATGACGATGTACCTGACCGACCGCACGCCGGTCGACGAGATCGCACGGGCCAAGGACGCCGGTGTCGTCGCGCTCAAGCTCTATCCCGCAGGGGCCACGACCAATAGCGACGCCGGGGTGACCGACATCCGCAAGACCTACGCGACGCTGGAGGCGATGCAAAAGCATGGCCTGCTGCTGCTGGTGCACGGCGAGGTGACCGATGCCGACATCGATGTGTTCGACCGCGAGGCGGTCTTCATCGACCGGGTGATGACGCCGCTGCGCCGCGACATGCCCGCGCTGAAGGTCGTCTTCGAGCACATCACCACCAAGGAGGCCGCGCAGTACGTGGCCGCCGCTGACGACTTCACCGCCGCCACTTTGACGCCCCAGCACCTGCTCTACAACCGCAATGCCCTGTTCACCGGCGGCCTACGCCCGCATTACTACTGCCTGCCGGTGCTGAAGCGCGAGGAGCATCGGCTAGCGCTGATCCAGGCCGCCACCTCGGGCAGCCGCAAATTCTTTCTCGGCACCGACAGCGCGCCCCATGCCTCGCAGATGAAAGAGGCTTCGGTCTGCGGGGCCGGTTGCTTCACCGCGTTGTCGGCCTTGGAGCTGTACGCCGAGGCGTTCGAGGCGATGGATGCGCTGCATCACTTCGAGGCCTTTGCCAGCTTCAATGGCGCAGATTTTTACGGCCTGCCGCGCAACACCGGCACGATCACCCTGACCAAGCAGGACTGGACCTTGCCCGAGGCAGTGCCTTTCGGCGATGCGCAACTGAAGCCCCTGCGCGGCGGCGACACTTTGGCCTGGAGGATGCTGTGATGCCCATAACCCGTCGACGTGTGATGTTCCTGGTTGATTTCGACAATGTCTCGGCCGAGGTGATCGAGCAGGCCCTGTCGATGGTTTACACCGAGTACGGCGCGGTCCATGTGCGGCGCGCCTACTGCACCGCCGAGCACGCCGTGGCCAACGCCAACTTCATGAAGCGCCTGTCGTTGCGGCCGATGGTCAATCTCGCTGTGGGCAAGAACTCGACCGACATCGCCCTGGCGGTCGACGCGATGGACCTGGTGCTGGCCGAGCGGCCCGATGTGGTGGTGATCGTCTCGTCCGACTCCGACTTCACGCCCCTGGTCGGCCGCCTGCGTGAAAAAGGCGCCTGGGTGCGCGGCTTTGGTCAGCGCGGCAAGAGCGGCGAGGGCGTGATGATGGCCTACGACCAGTTTGATGATCTGGCCCATCGCGAGGCCAAAGCCGGCGCCGTCTCGGCACCCCGTCCGCCGCCCAGGGCCAGGGCTAACGCGTCTCCGACAGCGTCAACCGCTTCGCCCAGCGTGGCCCCAATTTCTGCCCCTGCCCCTGCCGCTGCGCCTGTCCCCGCCCAAATTCCCGCCCCGAAACCCGCAGCGAAACCCGCCGCGAAAAAGGCCGCGGTGAAGCGAGCTCCCGCTCGTAAGTCAACACCACCGCCGCCGCCCGCGCCAACGCTGGCGCCCGAGGTTGAGGCGATTCTGCAAGCCGTGCCCAGCCTGCTCGGTGGCGACAAGGTTGAGCTGGGCGAGGCAGCGCAGCAATTGCGCCAGGCCGGTCTGCTGGCCAAGACGGCGCCGTCCACCAAGCTGTTCAAGAAACACCCCGAGTGCTTTGCGCTGTCGCCCGAGCGGCAGCCGAATCGGGTGCAATTCGTTAGCAAGATTTTGTGATTCAGGAGAACCGTTTGCGTCCGACGATTCCGCTGCAACGGCAGCTTTTTGCCGCAGTTCTGCTTGGCCTCAGCGTAATCACGGCGCTGGCCCAGGCTCCCAGCCCTGCAACAGCAGTCCCACCAGCGCCCGCGCCGGCAGCCTCCAGCCCCGCCCCGGCCGTCAGCGCCACCGCACGCCGTGTTTATGACCGGGCGCGTGGCCAGTTGCTGCAGATTCGCACCCTGCTGAAGACGCAGGACAGCCAGGCCTCCGTGGGCTCCGGGTTTTTGGTCAGTGAAGACGGCCATGTCATCAGCAATTACCACGTGGTCAGCCAGTTCGCGCTGGAGCCCGAGCGCTACCGCCTGCGTTACGCCACAACCGACGGCATCGAAGGCCAGCTGGAACTGCTCGACTTCGATGTGCGCCGCGATCTGGCCCTGCTGCGGGCGGTGCCGCAAGACTCACAAGCAGCCGCGCAGTCGCTGAAAAGCCGTGGTGCTTTAGGCTTTCGACCGTTGACGCAGCCACTTTCGAAGGGCGACCGGATTTACTCGATGGGCAACCCCAACGATGTCGCGTTTGCGGTCGTCGAGGGCAATTACAACGGCCTGGTAGAACGCAGTTTCGACCCCTTGATCTATTACGCCGGCGGCATCAATCCCGGCATGAGCGGCGGGCCGGTGGTGGACGAAGAGGGCCGCGTGTCGGGCATCAATGTGTCCGCCATGTTCAATGCCCAGCAGATGAGTTTTCTGGTGCCGGCTGAATTCGCCAATGCCCTGCTCACCCGCAGCCGCAATGCCAAGCCGATCACCAAGCCGGTCTGGCCGCAGTTGCGCGAGCAGCTGATGGCCTACCAAGACGAGTTGAGCACCCGTTTCATCGCCCAGCCCTGGCAGTCCGCCGGCAATGCGCATTACAAGCTGCCGGTGCCGCAGGAGCAGTTCATGCGCTGCTGGGGCAGCGGCACGCCGGCCGACGCCAAGGGCCTGGAGTTTCAGCGCTCGCAGTGCCGAATGGAGCACGCGCTCTTTGTCGGTGGCGGCGTGCAGACCGGTTATTTCGACATGCAGCACGAGGCCTATGACGGCCGCAAGCTGGGCACCCTGCGCTTCGCCAAACAGTATTCCGGCAGCTTCCGCAATGAACGTCTGGGTGGCAACGACCGAACCCGCACCGCGCCGTTTTGCAAGGAAGAATTTGTTGACCGGGATCGCCTGCCGCTGCGCGTCGTCGTGTGCCTGCGCGCCTATCGCAAGCTGGCCGGACTGCATGATCTGAGCGTGCTGGTGACGACGGTTGATGCCAAGACCGAAGGCGCGCTGGGCCGCTTCAACGCCGTCGGCGTGTCCTTCGACAACGCCCTGAAACTGACCAGCCATTACCTGGAGGGCTTTGCATGGACGAGCAAGAAGTAAGCGCCTCCGGAGCGACCGCGATGACCAGCTCGAAGCGGAACACGACCGCCGTGATCGAAGTCTTGGGTCGCGACGGCCATGTCCGCACGGCCCACAAAGTGAATCAGTGGCCCACCCGGATCGGTCGCTCACCGAGTTGCGAGGTGGTGCTTGATGATGGCCATCTGGCCGCCGAGCACGCCGAGGTGCACTTGGCGGCCGACGGCAGTCCTGCTTTGCATTTGCTGCCCAGCCTGAATGGCGGTTGGCTGGGCGAGCGCCGCTTGCAGCCGGGTGACGAGGCCGCCCTGGTCGGCCCGGTGCTGTTCCAACTCGGCAGCACCCAGCTGCGTTGGCGCAGCGCCGCCGATGCGCTTGATGCCGAACTTCCTTTGCAAGCCCATCAGCAGCGCGAGGTGAAGCG
>JBBQKT010000143.1:0-8798 GCA_038327205.1 Burkholderiales bacterium
GCAGGGTGACTTGGCGGCGCGGCTTGCCGAGCTCGAAGAAAAGACCGAGGCCCTGGCAATGCAGCACGACAGCTTCAGCCGTAACACGCGCGTTCAGCTGAAGCAGGTATTCGATGCGTTGCGCGATTTGATGACGCCGCCCGAACCCGCAAAGCGGCCGATAGGGTTTTTGACGCATGAGGACAAAGGGAAGCGCACAACCGGCCGGCGGTGAGCGGGTGGCGACAGATTTAACAGCACCAGCTACCGCACCCGGAGCGGCGGTCAGGATCTCAGATTCACCAAGGGCGGAGCCTCCAGAATCTGGCTGCACCAAATTCGCCAACTTGCATGCGCCGGACGTAACCCATGCGAGTTCCATTAGTGAAGACTGACCCGCTATTGCGTCGACCGATTTGTGATGGCCAACTGGATGGCCGAGGGTGGACGGTCTCCATGTGGATGATCGCATCTTCATGCTCAACTGCGCTCAAGTCACGCTCAACGACCCTATACCTTGAAGCACCATCATGCGTGCTGTCGAACACGGCATAGTGAGCCAGATGCTTCGCGGCAGGGCGAAGCTGTTTTGCCTTGGCAAATTGCAGTCGCATTGACTGCTCGTGATGCTTTTCGTGCACGTAAACATTACCGTTGGAATTGAGAAATTGATGCTGATTGATTGATTGCACGTCCGCCGAGCGACGAACCTCAGCCCAGCCTCTTTCGTGTGGGACGCTATATACGTCTCCGTCGTACGCAACACATTGAATCTGAGGAGTCAGCGGCAGAAGGAAAATGGAACCTGCCGCGCCAAGTCCAAACGACTTTCCGCTTGGAATGGGACTTTCCAAATGCCAGCGATTAGTAAGAACTGCTGGGTCATCAGAGACAATAAATGGCTCACTTGTGCGGTTGCGAAGCAAGCAAACCTTCATGTCCTGCACAAACGGAAGCTGCTCGAATGCCACGCTCATCGAATGCTGAACTGCGTCCTTGATCCCCATTTTGAATTTGTCGTCGGTGATCCCGGCCGTGCGCGTCATCTGCTCACTCATTTGCACCATTCGTCTGGACGCAGCTTCGGTCCGGAGATGTTGGATTAACCAGAACTTCCGCAGGAACCCACGATGATCCGCCGTCAGCGCATATCCAGGTGTCACGATCTCTCTAGCGAGTTCCGCGTAATGCCCTTCTACCTCTTGCAGCGCCTTCTCAAGCCTCAGGTCTTCACCATAGAAGTAGTCGCGTGAGCATTGATGCTTCAGAGGAGCGGCCGGGACGAACAGTTCTCGGTCAATGTTGAACAGGCCAATTGCGGCTCCCGCGCCATCCGTCGAGAACGCTTTGAGGTAACACCGCGGAACGTAATGCTGATTTTTGTTTGACGCCATCCCAGCAGTCTATGTTGCCTCGATGACTGGAATGCCGCGCCACGGCAACTTCTATTTGTCGCTAAGTCCGGCAACCCGAACGGCTGCAGCCGTTACAGAGCGACATCGAAGTCGGCCAACTCGCGCGCCATGGAGTTGGACTTGGCAACGATCTGAGCCGATGCGATCATCCCCGCCGCAAATACCCAAACCCCGCACTCACCACCACCCCCTGCGCCTCAATGCACTCCTCGGCACTCACCCCCGCGCTGTCCGGATACACCTCGGTCGTCGTCACAAACCGTGTGTGGGTGATGCCATTGCACAGGCCCAAATCGCGGATGGGGTAGTTGATGAAACGGGGCTGCTGCAGCGGCGTGCCGATGAGGCAGCGATGCTCATCCGGCTCGGCGATATGAGTCACTTGGCGAAAGACGGCGATAAGCGCGCGCTGGTATTTCGGCTCCGGCCGGTCGGTGTCGCCGACCCGATAGAAGCCGTCGGAATTGGAGTCAGTCCGCACCTCCCGCCATCGCGCGCGGCCTTGGCGGGGTCGCACTCGCTGTTGTCGGTGTCGGTGGTTTGGTGCCGGTGTACATGCAGAAAGACCCACGTGAAGTTCAACGCCACGCAGCCCATCGCAACCACCCAGCTTCGGTCAGCGCAGACAATGCTCGACCCGCTCTGGCCGTCAAAAAGACACAGACCATCAATCGACGCACCAACAACTCAACGGAGTTTGAATGTCCTCACGCACCACCACCATCCTCACCCTCACAAACACCCTGCTCGCCGCATCGCTCGCCATCGCCAGCTCACTCGCACACGCACAAGCCAAAACCGACGGCCTTTGGCACGGCGCCATCGTCCTCGGCGGCGCATTCGCCTCGGGCAATTCCAGCGCGCGGACGCTGACGGGCACGGCCGATGCCTCGCGCGCCACCTCGGCCGACAAAATCAGCCTGTTCGGCAATGTCAACTACGGTCGTAACAAGGTCGCGGGTGTTGACACCACCACCGCCGACCAGCTCCGCGCGGGGGGCCGCTACGACTACAACCTGAGCGACACCGCCTATGTGTTCGGCGGCGTTGATGGTGAGACGAACAAAGTTGCCGGCCTGGACTCGCGCTACAACCTGACGGGCGGCTTGGGCTACAAGGTCATTCGCACCGAGACCACCACCTTCGATGTCTTCGGCGGTTTGGGCTACTCCAGCGCCAAGTACACCAATGGCAGCAGCGGCAAGGGCGCGACCGCCCTGCTCGGTGAAGAGTCGACGCACAAGCTGAACGAATCCACGAGCTTCAAGCAGCGCTTTGAGTTCCATCCGGGTGCCAAAAACATCGGCAATCTCGCAACGCTGGACGCCGGCCTGGCAACGGCCATCACCGGCGGCTGGACGCTCAACACCGGCTTGGCGGTGCGCTACGCCAGCAAGGTGCCGGCCGCCCTGAAGTCCACCGACTCTTTGCTCACTGTGGGATTTGGCTACAAGTTCTGAGGCCGCAATTGCCGCACTTGGGTGCGGCGACCATCAACCGCTGGGGGGTTGAGTGGAGTCGCTGAAACTGGCATCAAGGAGGAGCACTGACCGTCAGTGCTTAGATACTTCAGTGGGTGAGGCGACTCACGGCGATCGACCACACATGCACAGGCTGCTGGCTGGCCAGAGCGGCATCGCACGATTCGTCATCCAAGGCATCGGCATCATAGGTGCCGAAAAACAGGTCGAGATCAACATCACCGGCCAGCAAATCCACCAGATGGGGATGTTCAGCAGCTTGGTTAGGTGAAATGCGACTTGCCATCAGAGACTCCAGATCGGTTGCCCGGCGCTCAGTCTTGAAAATCAACCCCAAGCGACCGGTGATCAGCTCGGGTGAGCCGCCGTGATGGGTGATCCGCCAGCCGAATGACTTGACTGTCGTCGCTTGATGGCCTGCTGTCTGTAGGACGATGGGCCAGTCAGGCATGCAACAGCGCCTACCGTGAGATGTGTCACGAAATGGCGGGGCAACCGAACGGAGCTGAGGCACATAACGCGCCGATGCAACTGACACGCCCGCGCTATCCTGCCCGCTGCAAATAGGCAATTGCCGCCGTCACCGTCATCGCTTGCGCGGCATTGCACTCTGCCGCGCTGACCCCGGCGCTGTCCGGATACACCTCGGTGGTGGTCACGAACCGGGCGGCCGTCATGCCATTGCACAGCCCCATCGAACGGATGGCGTAGTTGACGACCCCCGGCTGCTGCAGCGGCGTGCCAATGATGCGGCCGTGTGCATCGGGTTCGGCGATGTGGGTGACGGTGCGAACCGCATCAACCAGCGCGCGCTGAAATTCGGGCGCCGGCCGGTCGGTGTCGCCAACGAGATAAAACCCGTCGGGAATGTCGTGCCATTGCTCGGGTTTGGCATCGCGGGCGGTTCGTTGCGGTCCAGCTGCCATCAGCACAGGGCTTCGGTGGGGGCGCTGAGCGAGGGCTTGGCGCGGCACGCATCCCCGGCGCGGCCTACCGGGTTTAACGCCGGACAGGCTCACGCAGTACCCAAATCGGCCTACGCAGACGGTGGCTGCGGGTATGCCGGCACATGATTGCCGTGCGTCAGCGCACTCGCCACCTCAATCATCAACTCCAAATCGATTTGCTCGGGGTCGCGTGGCACGAAGTCGTAGTAGCAAAGCGTGCCCAATATATTGCCCTCGGGGTCCATCAAGGGAACGCCGCAATAGGTCGCAACCACATCCCGTGCTGGATGGCCCTCGGTCCTCGGGTCGAGCATCGCGTGGGCGGTCACGAACGCACCCTTGCTGTCGCGGACGTAACAGCAATAGGTGGCACTCGCCGGCACCTCCTCGGTATGCATGACCGCCGGGTTCTCGCGATCAAAATGAACAGCCGCATTGGCGCGGCCCTCATTGAACCGCCAGATACCGATGAACCGATAGTCCGTCAGCCCCAGCAGAAGTGCCAGGCTCTCCCGGACCCCTTCAGTCTCGAGCTTTTCCCGGAATGCGTTGAACGAGGCCGTGGTGGTTGACTGACGATCCATCATCTGGTTTTCCGGGTTCACCGCCTGACTTGGCGAGATGTCCTGCAGGCGACTGCAGCATGCGTGTCTACGTTCTGGATGCGGGACTCTAGCTGAAGGATCGAGTCGCTGCAGCTTAGCGTTCAGGTTACCGCGGAGTGCGCCGGTTCAGAATTGCGTTCAGCGCCCGCTTGCATGGTGAATGACAGTGCTGATTCGGCACATCCCAACTGAGCGCTTCAATTGCTTTCAGCCAAGCAAAGATTCGCCGGAGCTGGGCCATCGATTTCGGCAATGCCGCGCCAAGGACTCAGTTTCATGGCGTCGGTTTCATGGTGGCAGTTGCCGGGGCGGTGAGCAATGCCCGCCCCTCAGCCCCGCCGCAGGTACCCAATCGCTGCAGTCACCACCACCCCCTGCGCCTCATTGCACTCTTCAGCGCTCACCCCCGCGCTGTCGGGATACACCTCGGTGGTCGTCACAAACCGTGCATTGCTCATGCCGTTGCACAGGCCGAGCGAGCGGATGGCGAAGCTGATGACGCCGGGCTGCTGTAGCGGCATACCGATGATGCAGCCCTGCTCATCGGGCTCGGCGATATGCGTCACCCGGCGGACGGCATCGATCAGCGCGCGCTGGAATTCGGGCTCCGGCCGACCGGTGTCGCCGACCAGATAGAAGCCGTCGGGGATGTCGTGCCATTGCTCGGGCTTGGCATCGCGGGCGGCCTTGGCAGGGCCGAACTCGCTGTTGTCGGTGTCGGTGGTTTCGTGCAGGTCCACATGCAGATCAACGCTCGCGCAGTTGGCGGCCACGCAGGCCAACGCCAGCGCACATTCGGCCACCGGGCTGCCGGGTTTGAAGTGCCGGTTCGGGTCCAGCGCGTCAGGGTTCCAGCGGTTGATGGTTTCGTAAGCCCAGGGGCTGATGCAGGGCAGGATCAACAGGTTGACTGACTCGGCATGGCGATCAAATTCCTTTGCAATCCACTGCAGAGCGCCGTGCACGCCGCTGGTCTCATAGCCGTGAACGCCGCCGGTGACCAGCACTGTCGGGCGATCCGGCAACCAGGCGCGGCTGCGGACGGCATAGAGCGGGTAACTGCCCAGGCCCAGGCGGGTGTAGTCCAGCTCGCCGTAGCTGAACAACTCGGCGGCGGCCGGCAGCCACTGCTGCAGGGGGGCGACCACGTCGGCCGCATAGCTGCGTCGGACCGGCTGGCGGGCCAGCCAGGCGACTTTCTCGGCAGCGCCCCAGGGCGTGCCGGAGGTGCCAATGGGGTATGGCGATGACGAGGGGTTGGAGGGGCTGGTTGGCGTTGCCATGCTCAAAGATCACGCGGCGTGAAGGGGGGTCGAGCGTAGCGCGAATGATCGGCCTCGGTAGCTTTAGCAATGCGGTCTAGCAGCCGCAAGGGTAGGAACAGGCCGACAAGCAAGCGAGCGTCAGGCCGATGGTTCTCGCGCCGCGCCGCGCCGAAAGTATGCGAACTGGCTGCGCGGCATTCCCAGCGAAGGCGCCTAGCACCCCAGTTTGTCAATATCCAAACCACCGTTGAGAAGCTTTGCCAACCGGTTATGGCCAGCAGAGTTCGCATCGATCAAGGAGAAATACTATGCAAGACAAGTCATCACGCACGCAACTCGTCCTCGGCATTGCCGCACTCGGCCTCAGCCTGATGAGCCCGGTGGCCGTTCAGGCTGCATCGCACGCCGGCGGCGCTCCGATGGCCGCATCATCAGCCGCACCGATGGCCAAGACGGCCGACCGCATGGGCAGCAGCGATCGCGCGCACATGAAGGACTGGACGAACGACAAGGACATGCTGCAGAAAGATCTGAAGCTGGGTGAGTCGAAGGCGTACTACAACAAGGCGCTGGCTGATCGCGGTTACCAGATTACGTCGGTCAATACCGACAAGCCGAGCGAGGTCGAATACGAGGTCGTGAAGAACGGCCACAGCTACGAAGTGCAGTTCGATTTCGACAAGGCAGGCAAGGCCAGCAAGATCGATGTATCGACCAATATGTGGCGCACAGCCGCGACCAAGGCGGCCATGGCCGGCGGCACAGTCGCGGGTACAACCGCGTATGTCAAGGGCAATGAGGCCTACAGCGATCGCATGCGCATGAAGACCTGGAATGGCGAAAAGGACCGGCTGCAGAAGACGCTGGCCACCGGCCACGACAAGGCCTGGTACGCCGCTGAGCTGAAGAAGCTGGGCTACCAGGTGACCTCGGTCAACGAAAACGAGAAAGACTATCTCGAGTACGAGATCGTCAAGGGCGAAGACACGTACGAAGTGCAGATCGACATGGCCAACAACATGGGCAAGAAGGTCGATGTGACAACCAACGTCTGGCAAGCTGAGGCGACCGAAAAGGCGCTGGGGCAAACCAAGCGCTGATTCCGCGAAGTTCGTTTCGAGGGCGGCCTGGGCCGCCCTTTTTCATGGCTGGCCGCGATTCTTTCCAGCGACGCGAGACGTGAGCGCATTCGCTCGCGATGTCGATGCTAGATTGCAGACACACCACTGCCGGGACCTGCCACATGCGCCACTCGATCATTCGCGAATTTGCCGCCTCCGCCGCCATTGCCGCCTTCGCGCTCGGCACGTTCTGTGCGCCGACCTTTGCTCAGCCCACGCCGCAGGCAAGCGCCCGCGACGAGGAGATCCGGCGCTTGATGGAAAGCAGCTCCAACGCGATGGTGCCGAGTGCCGCGCGCACAGCCGATGCGGTGCTCGACGCGGAGCTCAAACATGCCGAGCGGCCCGAAACCGCGCTGCGCGTGGCAAGCTTCAAGCGCAACCTCTATGAAGCGTTGCTGAAGAAGGGCTTCAGCGCCGATCAGTCACTGCAGATCGTGCTGCACACCCCGCTGCCCTCGTCGGGCAGTCGCAACTGACCGCGCGTCCTGCCGTCCAGGGGGGTTCTCAAGGCCCCGGCGTGATCTTCCACAGCTCGCCAAGCCGTTCATCGGTAACGATGTAGAGCGCGCCATCCGGCCCCTGCCGCACATCGCGCACCCGCTTGCCACGCTCGGTCAGCAGCCGCTCTTCGCCGACCACGCGCTGGCCGTCCATCACCAGCCGGACCAGTGACCGCTCGCGCAGCGCGCCGACGAACAAATTGCCCTTCCACGCCAGAAAGGCGTCGCCGGTGTACCACTGTGCACCGGACGGGGCGATCACCGGGTCCCAGTAGTAGACCGGCTGCTGGAAGCCTGCACCGGCAGTGGCGCCCTCGCCGATCGGCTTGCCCGAATACTCCTGCCCGTAGGCGACAAGCGGCCAGCCGTAGTTCTTGCCTTTTTCGATCAGATTGAGCTCATCGCCGCCGCGCGCGCCCATCTCGACCACCCACAGCTTGCCCTGGGTGTCGAAGGCGGCGGCCTGCACATTGCGTTGGCCGATGGTCCAAATTTCGGGCAGTGCGCCCTTCTGTCCCACGAAGGGGTTGTCGGCGGGCACCGAGCCGTCGGGCTTGATGCGCAGCACCTTGCCCAAGTGGCTGTCCATCTGCTGGGCTTGCGGGCGGGTGACCAGGTCGGAGCGCTCGCCCAGCGTTACATAAAGCATGCCGTCGGGACCGAAGGCCAAGCGCGAGCCAAAGTGCTTGTCGCCGTCGTAGGTGGGCATGGTGCGCAGGATCACGCTGACCTGCTCCAGCCGCGAACGGTCGGCCGACAGCAGGCCGCGCGCGACGCTGGTGCCGTTGCCGCCCTGGCGCGGCTCGGCATAGCTCCAATAAATCATCCGGTCTGTGGCGAAGCCGGGGCTCAACGCCACATCAAGCAGGCCACCCTGGCCCTTGGCATCGACCGGCGGCAAGCCCGCCAGCGGCGCGCCGAGCTCGCCGCTCGCCGAAACAATGCGCATGCGGCCGGGCTTTTCGGTGACCAGCACCGAGCCATCGGGCAGCGGCTCCACCGCCCAGGGATTGACCAGGCCGGTGGCCAGCACCGACAGCTTGAACGGTGCACTGCGCGGCGCGGCGCAGGCGCGGGTCTGGCCAGCGGACGCAGGCCGCTGCTCGGCTGCGTTGGCCGACTTGCTGTCCAGTGGCTCGCAGCCCGGCGCGGCGGGCTGGCTCCAGGCGCTGGTGCAGGCCAGCGAGATCAACAGGGTCGTCAGGTGGCGGGGCAGAGAAGTTGTCATGTCGCTTGGTGTGTTGGGGCGTGAGGTGGTGTGGCGAGGCGTGGGAGCTGGGATTGGCGGGACCGCGTTTGCGCTGGTTCACCGATGAAACACTGTACACAAGCCGATCGGCCGCAGCTGTGCGTCAGACAATCCAGCCCATGAACGCCGCGAAGCCACCCGATCCCGATGCCATGCCTCAGCCACCCCATCAGCCCGACCTCGACGCCTGCTGCGGCAACGGCTGCGATCCGTGCATCTTCGATCTGCACGCC
>JBBQKT010000144.1:0-8795 GCA_038327205.1 Burkholderiales bacterium
GGCGGTCAACATCCTGATCGCGCTGGCGGTGACCTGGTCGCACGGCGATCTGTTCGCCTACAAGGTCACGCTGACCACCATTCCGTTCACCCTGATCGGCCTGCCGCTGGCGATCTTTCTGGGCTTTCGCAACAACGCCGCTTATGACCGCTATTGGGAGGCCCGCAAGCTCTGGGGCGAGCTGCTGCTGCGCAGCCGCAACCTGGCACGGCAATGCCTGAGCCTGATCGACGGCCCGCCGCTCGATTTCGCCGCGCGTGGCCTGGCCGATGTGCGGGTGCGGATGATTTACCGGGCGCTGGCGTTTTCGATGGCGCTGAAGCACCAGTTGCGCGAAACGCAAGACAGCGCCGGTGAGGTTCGCGCCCTGCTGCTGCCCGAGGAATGGGCCGCGCTGGCCGCCGCCCGGCCCGGCAGCAACAAGCCGGCCGCCCTGATGATGACGATGGGCGCCGACCTGCAGCGCTGCCGCCAGGCCGGCCAGATCGACAGCATGCTGAGCGCGTCCATCGATGCGACCCTGTCCGGCCTGACTGCGGCCGCCGCCGCCTGCGAGCGCATCAAGAGCTCGCCGCTGCCGTTCTCGTACTCGCTGCTGCTGCACCGCACGGCCTATTTGTATTGCTTTTTGCTGCCCTTCGGCCTGGTCGACAGCATCGGGTTGATGACGCCGTTCGTGGTGGCCATCGTGGCCTACACCTTCTTTGGGCTGGACGCGCTGGGCGACGAGATCGAGGAGCCCTTCGGCCTGCTGCCCAACGACCTGCCGCTCGATGCGATCTGCCGCACGATCGAGATCGATCTGCGCCAGGCGGTCGGCGACCCGGCCGTGCCCTTGCCGCTGCAGCCGGTGGACCATTACCTGATGTGATCGCCTCGGTAAACTGGCGCGATGATTGATTACGCCATCGGCCTGCAGCCGCGCTGCTTTGCCCTCGTCCCCGCCGCTGGCAGCGGCTCCCGCGCCGGTGCGGAGGGCCCCAAACAATATGTGGCATTGGCCGGCCGCGCGATGCTGGCCCATACGCTGGATGCGCTCGCCCAGGTGCCCGCGCTGGTCAGCACCCTGGTCGTGCTGGCCGGGGACGACTCCCTGTTCGAGTCTGCGGTGCCGGGGTTTCAGGGCATCGTCGCCCGCTGCGGCGGTGCCAGCCGGGCTGAGACGGTGGCCAATGGCCTGGAGGCTTTGGTCGAGCACGGCGCGCAGCCGCATGACTGGGTGCTGGTGCACGACGCGGCGCGCTGCTTGATCCGGCCCGAATGGATCGAGCGTTTGATCGCCGCCTGCCAGCACGATGAAGTCGGCGGCCTGCTGGCCCTGCCGCTGGCCGACACGCTCAAGCAGGCCGGTGCAGACGGCCGCATCGCCCACACGGTGGACCGGCGCGCCAAATGGGCCGCTCAGACGCCGCAGATGTTCCGCCTCGGCCTGCTGCGCCCGGCGCTGCGTTCAGCGGGTGAGGGCGTCACCGACGAGGCCAGCGCGGTCGAAGCCCTGGGCCATTCGCCGCTGCTGGTCGAGGGGGCTCTGGAGAATTTCAAGGTCACCTGGCCCGCCGATTTCGCGCTGGCTGAACGCTTGTTGGAGAGCCGGGGTTGACGAAAAAATGCGGCCACGAAGGCCGCATTCGTCAGGCAAGCAAGGTTCAGAACTTGGTGCTCAGGCCCACCGAGAACATATTGACGTGGACGCTGCGGTCGGTCGCGTACTTGGCGCGGAATTGGTCCCAGTCGGCGCTGACCGCCACCGTCTTGTTGATCGGGTAGGACACACTGGCGCCGACCAGGGGCGTGAACATCGACTTGTCGGACACGCCGCCCGCATAGCTGGCCTTGCCGCGCGCATAGGCCAGGCCCAGCTTGCCCTTCAGCGTGAAATCACCGACGGCATAGGGCAGCACGCCCACCACGCCGACGCCGGTCTCGCTGACCGAGCCGGGCACCGAAGTGGCGCCGGGCCGCACCGAGCCTTGGGCGCTTTTCACGCCGAAGACCAGGGCTTCAACGCCGTAGCTGCCAAAGTCATAGCCGCCGTAAATCTTGCCACCCAGCTTGGCCGTGCGGTCGCAGTTGACGCCGGCGTCGCAGCCGATGCTGTATTTGTTGTAGACGCCGACATTGGCGCCGACATAGGCGGAGGGGTTGTTGCTGGTGTTGCTGCTGCTTGATTGTGCGGCGGCGGTGCCGGCCATGCCGAGGCTGGCGGTGGCAACGAGGGCGGCGATCAGAACTTGGAACTTCGACACGGTGACTCCTTGAGGTCTTGGGAAAACCGCACTGGCCGGTCTGGCCCGATGCGATGAACCGCAGTGTTCCGACATTCACCGCGAAGTGCCAGTAATTTGAACTTGGTTGCAGATATAGACCTGTCAGGTACTAATATCCGGAACTTTTCAAGCCAGAAGGTTCACCAATGAGCAGCCCTGAAGCCATCATGCAAGCGCTGCGCAGCGAAATGCGCGCGGCCGGCATCACCTACAAGCTGCTGGCCCAGCGGCTGTCGATGAGCGAATCCAGCATCAAGCGGGTGTTCTCCCAGGGGGACATGAGCCTCAGCCGGCTGGCCCAGGTTTGCAAGGCGGTGGGCGTGGCGATGGAGGACGTGCTGCGCCAGGCGGCCGACGCTGTGCCACAGGCCGACACCCTGACCCTGGCGCAGGAACGCAGCCTGATTGAGGACCCGGCGCTGCTGCTGGTGGCGATCTGCTGCCTGGGCCATTGGAGCCTGGCGCAGATCGTCGAGACCTACCAGCTCAGCGAGGCCCAGTGCACCCTGCATCTGGTCAAGCTGGATCGGCTGGCCCTGATCGAGCTGAAGCCGCTGAACCGCTACCGGCTGCGCGTGTCGCGGGCGTTTCGCTGGCGGGCCGACGGGCCGGTTCAGCAGTTTGTGCGCGAGCAGGTGGTGGACGATTATTTTTCAGGCCGCTTCGACGGCGAGGGCGAAACCCTGCTGTGCGTGCATGGCCGTCTGTCCAGCCCCAGCGCGCAGGATCTGGTGCAAAAGATCCGCCAGCTGGCCGCCGAGCTGGCCCGCCTGCACCAGGACGACCAGCGGCTGCAGCCGGCCGAGCGCGACGGCTACACGCTGTTGCTCGGATTTCGCTCCTGGGAGTTCGCACCGTTCACCGCCATGCGACGTTGAGGTTCAGCCCTTGATCACCAGATCGGCCCGAGGTACAGATAGACGGCGCCATTGCCGCCCCGCGTTGCCCCGGCCGCCAGGTAGAACGGCCCGAAGCGGGTGTCAACAGCCAGGAAGCCGCTGCCGGCCAGATTCACATCACGCAGCCGCAACGATTCCTGCGCCTTCACGATGCCGCCGGCCTCCAGCGAGAAGCCGGCCCGAATCGTCCCGCCGACGCTGAAGGGCAGCTGGCCGATGCGCCGCGCCATCACCAGCCGGCTCATGGCCGAGGTGCGGCCTTCCAGCGAGTTGTCGGCCGTGCCAGACAGGCGCAAAAAGCCACCCAGCGAGCGGGCCGAGCCATAGGCCGAATGGGCCAGTTCACCGTAGACATGGCCTGCCCAGGCGCCGGCGCGGAAGGCGCTCAGCCCCAGCAGGCCGAGCTGATTGGCCGTCGCTTCTCCGTCGGGGGTCAAGCGCTGCCAGCTGGCTTCGAGCAAATAGCCACGGCTGGGGAAACCCAGCGAGTCCAGGGTGTCGATGCGGAGCTGCGCAAAGCCTTGCTTGTAGGAGGCCTGGCTCGACGCCTGCGACGGATCTTGCGGAATTTCCACCGCCGCGCTGCCGCGCAGCCGTCCGAAGCCCAGCCGCACATCGCCCCAGCTCGACAGCCGCCTGCCGAGGGCCAGATTGGCCTGTCCGGTGCTGGCCGCAATGCGCGCCACGCGCCGGCCGTCGTTGAACAGATCCACCCCGCCCGAGTCGTAAGCCACGCTGGCGCTGACAAACCAGGGCGAGCCGGGGCCGAGTGGCTGCATCAGCTCGGTACGCAGGCCCCGGGTGTCGCCGATGCGGCCGATGGTGCGCAGCTCCGCCCCCCAGGGGTTGAGCCAGGTCGCCACATGCATGGCCACCAGCGAAAAGCGGTTGGCGTCGGCGAAATTGCTGTAAAGCTCCAGGCCGAAGCGCAGCCGGCTGTGGGCCCATTCCGCTTCGCTGACCTGCAGGGTGACCTGGCGCTGGCCGGCGTTGTCGGTGATCTGCGCATCGATGCGTTCAAAGTCGCCCCGGCCATACAGCTCGGCGCTGGCGCGGCGGATGTCGGCCTTGCTGATGGGCTGGCCCGGCGGCAGATCCAGCTCGGCCAGCAGGGCCGCGGGATTGGCCCGGCGCGTGCCCTCGATCTTCAGGCTGGCCAGTGGCAAGGGGTGGTCGGACGCCCGTGGCGGGTTGCGGCGCCCGCGTTCAAACGCGGCGTAGTCGGCCTCCGACAGCGCCAGCGGACGCAGCCGCTCATGGGCCGCCATGGCGGCGCGTTCTCCGGTGGCCAGCGCATCGTCGCGGCGACTGAAATCCATAAAGCCGATGTTGGCCAGATCGGGGTCGATCAGCACATCGTCGGGCCGCAGCTCCTGCAGCGAGCGAGCGACGTTCTGCGTGGTCAGGATCTGCAGCATCTGGTTGGCCACGCCGACGGCACTGGTGATCTCGCGCTCCTCCAGCAGGGGCGAGCCGACATTGACCGCGATGATCAGCTCCGCCCCCATCTTGCGGGCCACGTCCACGCCCAGATTGCGCACCAGGCCGCCGTCCACCACCAGCCGGCCCTTCACCCGCACCGGCGAGAACACGCCCGGCACGGCCATCGAGGCCCGCATCGCCAGGAACAGCGGCGTGTCGATCATCTCCAGCATCTCGCCGCTCAGCAAATCGGTGGCGAGGGCGCGAAACGGCAGGCGCAGCTGGCTGATCGGCAGTTCGGCCTGGTCGCCGGGCACCAGCGCTTCGAGGGTGAACTCGAGCGCGCTATTGCCGGCGGCCGAGGGCGGCAACGTGGCACCCGCTTGGCGGCTCAGGCCCAGCTCCAGCCGCGAGGGCAGCAGCTGGTCTTCCTCGCGGCGCCGAAAGCTCAGGTCACGGCGCGGCGGCCGGTCGGCCAGGATGCTGTCCCAGTCGGCGCTGCGCACAAAGTCTTCCAGCTCCTCAATGCCCCGGCCCGAGGCATACGCACCACCCACCACCGCGCCCATGCTGGTGCCCACGACCAGATCCACCGGCACCCGCAGTTCTTGCAGCACCTTGAGCACACCGATATGGGCCAGGCCTCGCGCGCCGCCGCCCGAGAGCACGAGGCCGATCTTCGGTCGGTGGGTCGGCGAGAGCAGGGCTTCCTGCGCCTGCGCGGGCAGGACGAAGGCAAGGCACAGGAGCAGGGCGTGGCGCATCATGGGGCGCGACGATAGCAGCATGCGCTAAGCTGCCGCGATGAGTTCGATCCCTGCTTTTCCCGCCCTGCGCATTGGTGAAGGATGGGACACCCATGCCCTCGTCACCGGCCGCCCCCTGGTGCTCGGCGGCATCACCATCCCGCACAGCCACGGCCTCTTGGGCCATTCCGACGCCGATGCACTGGCCCATGCCATCACCGATGCGCTGCTCGGGGCGGCCGCGTTGGGCGACATCGGCGGGCTGTTCCCGGACACCGCCGCCGAGTTCAAGGGGGCCGATTCGATGGTCCTGCTGGCCGAGGCCTATGCCCAGGTGAAAGCGGCTGGCTGGCAGATCGGCAATATCGACGCCACCATCGTCGCCCAGGCCCCCAAAATGGCCCCGCATATCGGCGCGATGCGGGCGCGCTTGGCGGTGGCGTTGGGGATCGATCCGGGCCAGATCAATGTGAAGGCCAAGACGGCCGAGAAGATGGGGCCGGTGGGCGAGGGTCGGGCCATCGAGGCGCGGGCAGTGTGCCTGTTGACCGGCTAGCAATTCACATTCACGTCGCTTTTTGCAGCCGCACCACCGTCACCAGCCCGCCGTCCTCGGCATTGCCGATTTCCAGCCGTCCGCCCAGTCGCTGGATTGATTTTTCGACGATGGCCAGGCCCAGGCCCGCGCCATTGGCCGCCGTGCGGGCCGCATCGCCGCGAAAGAACGGCGTCGTCAAACGGCCCAGTTTGTCGGGCGGCACGCCGGGCCCGAAATCGCGCACCTGCAGCAGCACCCAGGTGCCGCTGAAGCTGCAGCTCACCTCCACGCGGGCGGCCACCTCGGGCGCATGGCCGTAGCGGCGGGCGTTCTCGAACAGGTTCAGCAGCACCCGGCCCAGTTCGGTGTCATCGGCCCAGACGCGCAGGTCCATCGGCACCTGCACGCGAATGCGGATCTGGTCGGGGTCGCGAAAGCCCTGCGCCTCCCGTTCGACCAGATCAGCCAGACTCAAGGCCTGCAATTGCAGCTCGCTCGGCCGGGCGTAGTCCATGAATTTGTTGATGATCGCGTCGAGCTGGTCGATGTCCTGCGCCATGAACTGCCGCGCCTGCTCGTCGGGCACGCTCATCTCGGCTTCCAGCCGCAGGCGGGCCAGCGGGGTGCGCAGGTCATGCGAAATACCGGCCAGCATCACCGTGCGGTCTTCCTCCATCTTGGCCAGTTCGCGGGCCATCCGGTTGAAGCCCATATTCACCTCGCGGATCTCGCTGGTGCGGGTGCGTTCGTCCAGCCGCGAGTCGTATTCACCGTCGCGGATGTGGCCGGCGGCAATGCTCAGCTCGCGCAGCGGCTGGTTGATCAGTCGGGTAATGAGGGTCGCGCCCAGCGCCGTGCCAGCCAGTGCCGTCAGCACCCACCACCAATTCGTCTTCACGCTGACCGACAGCGGTGCGGCGCTGGTCTGCAGCCAGAACTCGTCCTCGCCCACGGCAAACCGTACCCACAGCCCGGGCTCGGCATTGACGCTGCGCGCCACCACGGTGTTGGGCCCCAGGCGGCCGCGCATCTCGGTGGCCAGGCGGGTTGCAAAAACAGTCATGTCATAGGGCTGCCAGACGTCAACCGCCTTGGCCACGCGCACCTGCACCGTTTCGCTGCGGGCGATGGAGGTGATCACCGCCACGCGGTTGATGCTGTCGGTGTCGGCCAGTGCTGCCCGGCTGAGGTTGACCAGGCCGGCGAGCTGCTGCGCTGCCTCCAGCGCACGCGGCTCGGCCTCCATCAGCTTGAAGGTTTGCTGCCAGGTCAGCACGCCGCCCGCCACCAGCAAGGCGAGCAGGGCAAAGGTGCGCCAGAAGAGGTTCAGCGCCAGCTGCGGACGGGGCATCTATGTGTTCGGCTAGGCCGTTTCGTCCGGCACGAACACATAGCCCACGCCCCATACCGTCTGGATGAAGCGCGGCTGGGCCGGGTCGCTTTCCAGCAGCTTGCGCAGGCGCGAGACCTGCACGTCGAGGCTGCGGTCAAAGGGTTCGAACTCGCGGCCGCGCGCCAGTTGCGCCAGTTTGTCGCGGGAAAGCGGTTGCCGCGGGTGGCGCACCAGAGCCTTGAGCATCGAAAACTCGCCGGTCGTCAGCGGCAGCGGCTCACCGTTCTTGGCCAGGCGGCGCAGCGCCAGGTCAAACTCAAACGGGCCGAAGGTGACCGTCATCGGCTCTTTGGACGGCGCGCCGGGCGCTTCGAGGGCCGGGCGGCGGCGCAGCACGGCGTTGATGCGGGCCAGTAATTCGCGGGGGTTGAAGGGCTTGCTGAGGTAATCGTCCGCGCCCACTTCGAGGCCGACGATGCGGTCCACCTCTTCGACCTTGGCGGTCAGCATGATGATGGGCGTGTTGTCGTTGCCCGCGCGCAGGCGGCGGCAGATCGACAGGCCGTCTTCACCCGGCAGCATCAGATCGAGCACGATCAAGTCCACCGTTTCGCGGATCAACTGCTTGTTGAGCGCTCGGCCATCTTCGGCCAAGATCACGTCGAAACCTTCTTGCGTCAGGTAGCGGCGCAGCAGGTCGCGGATGCGCGCGTCATCGTCCACCACCAAGATGCGGTTGGGCCGGTTACCCAGGTTGCTGTTGCCGCCCAATCCACCAAAGCCGCTGTTGTTGCCGCTGTTGCTGCCACCGTTGCCGCCACCGTTGCCGCCACTGTTGCTGATGCTGTTCATGGCCATTCCTAAAGATGTAACAGCGGCATTGTGAGCATGTTTCGCGCCGACAGAACGTGCGCTATCGCACCGTTACAGCTCATTAACAATTCCGAGATGGCGGCGCGTTAAGCTGAAATCCAACTTTAAAAGGGTGCCCGATGAAGAATGCTTTGCTGATCTTGGCCGTGTTGAGTGCGTCAGTGCATGCGGCCGATCTGCCGCCGCCGCTGGACCGTTTGAACCTCAACGCCAGTGCCAGTGTGGACGTGGCCCGCGACGTGTTGGGCGTGACGTTTTCCACCACCAAGGAGGGCACCGACGCCCCCACCGTGCAGGCCGGCCTGAAGCAGGCACTGGACGCGGCGCTGGCCGAGGCACGCAAGATCGCCAAGCCCGGCCACGTCGAGGTGCAGACCGGCAATTTCTCGCTTTACCCGCGCTATGCGCCGCCCACCAGCAAGGGAGCGGGCGCGATCAACGGTTGGCAGGGCACGGCCGAATTGCTGGTCGAGGGACGGGACACCGCGGCCATTGCCCAGCTCAGCGGTCGCATCAACACCATGACGATTGCCCGCGTGGGCTACAACTTGTCGAAGGAGCAGCGCGAGAAGGTCGAGGCCGAGGTCACCGCCCAGGCGATTGCCCGCTACCGGGCCCGCGCCGCCGATTACGCCCGCCAGTTCGGCTACGGCGGCTACCAGATCGCCGAGGTCACGGTCAGCAGCGAATCGGCCGCGCCGATGATGGCGCAGGCTG
>JBBQKT010000145.1:0-8716 GCA_038327205.1 Burkholderiales bacterium
GCCGCTCTACAAGGTGAAGCTGGGCAAGGAAGAGCAGTACCTGAAAGATGGCACCGAGCTCGACGCCTACCTGCTGAAGGTGGCGCTGAAAGACGCGCAGCTCGACACCGGCATCGAAGGCACCGCCGTGCTGCAAGGCGAAGCACTCGAGGCATTGGCGCGCCAGTACGTGTTGGCCAACAACGTGGTCGACCGGCTCAGCGCCTGGATGGACATCGAAGCCCTGCGCGCAATGGCCAACGGCCTGCACCTCGACCTCGACACGCTGGAAGCGGCCGAAAAATCAGCTACCGACCTGAAGGCTGCCCTTCGCGACGCCGATGTGACTGCGCAATTCGACACCCGACTCGACAAGCACATCCTGCGCATCAGCCGCATGCACCACGGCAATGTAAAAAGCAGCGTGATCACCGCCGACTTCGTGCACGGCGCCGACTACGAAGCGCTGAGCACCGCAGGCAAGACCTTCAAGGGACTGGTGAGCACTACCGCCATCGTGAAGCGCGGTGAAGGCGAACGCCAGAAGCAGGCCGCCGTGGCCGACTTCCGCCAGGCGATGGCCTGGCTGATCCAGCAGGCCGAAGGGGCAGTGGCCCGCCAGCGCTACAAGGGCCTGGGCGAAATGAACCCCAGCCAGCTGTGGGAAACCACGATGGACCCCACCGTGCGCCGCCTGCTGCGCGTGCAGATCGACGACGCCATCGAAGCCGACCGCGTATTCACGATGCTGATGGGCGACGAGGTGGAACCCCGCCGCGAGTTCATTGAGCAGAATGCGCTCAGGGCGGGGAATATTGACGTTTGAGGCGCAGGCGGCGGCTTCAAAGGCGACCGACCGATCAGGTAAACCCGTCCCGTGGCTCGGGGATTGCTGCCTTTCGGTCGGTGACGTAACTTCCGTCGAGCTGATTTGATTTCGCCCGAAGTACCCCTCACGTCAAGGTAGTCGCCATGTCTATTCGCAAGGTTCGCAAAATTCAAAGGTCTCTGCGCCACGCCGGTGCCGTCCTGACCCTGGTGGTCATGTCGGGTGCCGCTGCATCGGCGCAGGCCGGCACGCTCACTGATCTGGCGTTCATCTCCAATGGCGGCAGCTACATCAACAACACGATTGTTGACGGCACGACGTCGCCGTTAGCATTTACCCAGCCATCACTGGGCGCTGCGTTCCTGAATGCCGCCGACTCGACGGTCGCACTCGGCTTCGGCGCTTATTTCGCATATGCGTTCGCCGGCTTTGGCCAACATGCTGGCAGCGGCAGCCTGTCGGGCAAGCGCGATGGCGTCAGCTTTTCGACAGCGGTAGCTTTCCCCAGCGACCTCAGCTTAACTGGCACCTTCTTGACCTACACCTTTGGCGATGGTGAAACCATCAGCTTGGGCACGACCGGCTTGATCGCCGACCGCATTCGCATCGTGGCGGACGGCAACGGGCTGGTGCCCGACGGTGCAACCGACGCCATCTACAGGTTCAACTACGCTTCCGCCACGCCGGTGCCTGAGCCAAGCACGGTGGCACTCCTGTTGGCTGGTCTGGGCTTGGTCACTTTGATGAAGCGGCGCCGCAGCTGAGCGCACAAAGGCGGCCTGGCAGATGGCCGCCGTTCATCGGGCAGCCATTGCCTGCAGCTTGCAAGTGACCGGCCGACCGGATCGGCTGACCTGACCTGCGAGCTCGTGCCGAGCCGCTCAGTGGGAGTACGAACAATTGCCGAGCTGTGCCGCCTGAAACGCTGTACGGCTGCGTGTAGACCTTGGACCGATTGACCGTCGGCCTGCTTACCGCTTCTCCGCTTCTCCACAGGCTGCCCATGAAACAGCGTGCGCCAAGGCCCGGCCGAACGGCTGCAGCCGCAGTGGACGGTTATCCTCTCGGCCCATGTATGTGCCCTTCTTCGGCTTGAAACGAGCCCCGTTCTCGATCGCGCCGGATCCGCATTACTTGTTCATGAGTGAGCGCCATCGCGAGGCGCTGGCCCACCTGCTGTACGGGCTGGACGGCGGTGGCGGCTTCGTGCTGCTCACCGGCGAGATCGGGGCCGGCAAGACGACGATCTGCCGCTGCTTCCTGGAGCAGATCCCGGCGAACTGCAATGTCGCCTACATCTTCAACCCCAAGCTCACCGTGCCCGAGCTGCTGCAGGCGATTTGCGACGAATTCCACGCCCCGGTGCCACCTGGCGCACAGACGGTGAAGGACTATGTCGATCCGCTGAACGCCTTTTTGCTGGCGCAGCACGCGGCGGGCCGCAACAACGTGCTGATCATCGACGAGGCACAGAATCTTTCGGCCGACGTGCTCGAGCAGCTGCGCCTGCTGACCAATCTGGAAACCACCGAGCGCAAGCTGCTGCAGGTGGTGCTGATCGGCCAGCCCGAGCTGCGCGGCATGCTGGCCCGGCCGGAGCTGGAGCAGTTGGCGCAGCGCGTGATTGCCCGCTTTCATTTGGGCGCGCTGTCCGAGCTTGAGACGCCGCAGTACATCCGCCACCGGCTGAATGTGGCGGGTCTCACCGGCGCCTTGCCTTTCGACCGTGCCGCGCTGCGGCTGATTCACCAACTGACCCGTGGCGTGCCGCGCCGCATCAACCTGCTTTGCGACCGGGCGCTGCTGGGCGGCTATGCCAGCGGCCAGGCGCAGATCACAGCGGCCATCGTGCGCCGGGCTGCGGCCGAAGTGTTTGACGCGCAGCTCAGCCCGCCTCGCGCCAAGCGCGGGCTGGCCGCCGTCGGGACGGGACTGGCGGTGCTGGCCGCAGCGGTGGCCGGTGCAGGGCTGACCTGGGGGCTGCAACAGCAGTCGCTGGCCGAGCGCGGCGGCAGCGCCAGTGCCGCTGCGATGGTCAAGGCGGGTCCTGCCGTGTCTTCTGCCGTGTCTTCTGCCGCAGGCGCATCAGCCGCTGCGGCAGCCGCAGCCGCCGCAGCTGCCAGTAGCCCCGAGCCACTCCACCTGGCAGATTGGACCCCGCAGGACGGCGCCGCTTGGGCAGCCCTGGCCCAGCGCTGGGGCCTGCCGCTGCCCAGCCAGGGCGATCCCTGCACCGCAGCCACGTCGCATGGCCTGCAGTGCTACCGCACCACCAACGGCAGCCTGTCGCTGATCCGCCTGATTGACCGTCCGGTGCTGCTGACCCTTCAGCGTCCCGGCCAGCCGCAGGCCCTGGCCGCGCTGGTGGGGCTCGACGGGCAGCTGGCCACCTTGGTGGTGGACGGCCTGCCGCGCCAGGTGGCGTTGCCCGAGCTGGCCAGCGCCTGGCGCGGCGAATTCACCACCCTCTGGCGCATGCCGCCCGGCTATGCCAACCGGGCCGACAACATCGGTCCGCTGCGGGCCTGGCTTGCGGCGCAACTGGACCGCATGCCCGACATGACTGCGCCCGTCGCTTCGGCCGTGGCAAGCTCAGCGCCGCCAGGCTGGCCCGAGCTGTCCCGCCAGGTCCTGGCTTTCCAGGCCAGCCAGGGCTTGCAGCCGGACGGCCGCGTCGGCCCCATCACGCTGATGCTGATCAACCGGGCTGTCGGCGTGGCCGAGCCGCGCATGGATGCAGCTCGCTGAACCCAAGAATCGACCCAACAAGCCGCCATGTCCTACATCCTTGAAGCCCTGCGCCGGGCCGAAGCCGACCGCGAACGCGAACGTGGTCAGGTGCCGGGCCTGCACACGCAGCCCCTGCCCGGCAATGAGCCCGCACCCGCCGCCGTGCAGCGCCGCTGGCTGCCCTGGGCCGGCGGCGGCCTGCTGCTGCTGGCCGGCATTGGTGCGGGCAGTTGGTGGGCGAGCAGCCAAAACGAAACGCCCTCGGCGGCTTCAGGGTTGGCTTCAAGTCCGCTGTCGCAACCCGTGCCTGCGCCCGCAACTGCACCCGCAACTGCGCCCACACCCGCACTCACACCCCCACCACCGGCGACGCAACCGATCGTCAGCGTGCCGGTGGCGCAGCCTGCGGCCTCAGGCTCACCCTACCTGCCGCCCGCGCCGCCGCCGGATGCGGTCACCGCTGCCACCGCGCAGGTTCCCGCACCCCCGCCCACCCCCACCCCGAAGCCGGCGGCAGAAGCCCCCATCCTGCGGCTGTCTGAGCTGCCCGAGAGCACGCGCCGCGAGTTGCCCAAGCTGGCGATTGCTGGCTCGGTCTATTCAGACGATCCAGCCAACCGCTTTGTAATCATCAATGGCGAGGTGCTGCGCGAAGGGGCCCAGCTGGGGCCCGACCTGGTGTTGGAGCAGATCCGCCCGCAGGAGCTGGTGCTGCGTTTCAAGGGCCAGCGATATCGGCAGCCGGTCTGAATGACCGCCGGGCGGGCACGCTGTTGGCCGCCTCAGAGCACCTGGTCCAGTGCCGCCAGCAGCTGCTTCAATTCCGCCGCATCGGTGTAGTGCACGAAGGACAGTCTGAGCACTCCGTGGTCGGGATCGAGCCCCAGGGCTTCGAGCAAACGCACCGCATAAAAGTGAGAGCCCCCCGCAATGACACCCCGCTCGGCGAGGGCTTGCACCGCCTGTCGCGGGCTGACACGCAGGGGCAGCAACGAGACCGTCGCCGCCCGCTGCGCCGCATCGCTTGGCCCCAGCAACCGCACCCGCCGATCACTGGCGCAGAAGTCCAGCAGCTCGGGCAACAGGCGCTGTTCAGCATCGCGCAGCAGGCGTCGGCTGTAGGCCGGGTAGTCGGCGGCGGACAGCTCAGGCGCATGGTGCGCGCAAAGCTCGTCGAGGTAACGCACCACGCTGCTGCTGGCGGCAACTTGGGCATGGTCGGGCCCGGCGGGGACAAACCATTTATGGCGGTACCCGGCATTGAAGTAATGCGACTGGTTGCCCAGGCGCAGCGCCAGCGGCTCGCGCACCACCATGGCGCCGAGGTGGGGGCCGAAGGTCTTGTAGAGCGAGAACAGATAGGCGTCGGCACCCAAGGCGCCGACGTCCGGCAGGCCGTGGGCCGCAAATGACACGCCGTCGACGATGCTCACCGCACCGGCAGCGCGCACGCGGGCGCAGATCTGCGCCACCGGATTGATCTGGCCGAGGATGTTGGAGCAGTGGGTGAACGCCACCACGCGGGTGCGTTCGTTCAGCAGCGGCTCAAGCCGCGCCGGGTCGAGTTCGCCCGTGTCCGGCTCCACGGTCCATTCGCGGATGACCAGGCCCCGCGCGGCCAGCCGGCGCCACACGCCGCTGTTGGCCTCGTGGTCCTGGTTGGTCACGATGATCTCGTCGCCCGGCTGCAGCACGCCCGCAAAAGCCTGGGCGAGCACATAGGTGTTTTGTGAGGTCGAGGGACCGAGGTGGACCTCCTCGGCCGACACGCCCAGGTAGCGTGCCAGGCCCGCGTAGGCCTGATCCATCTCCTCGCCGCCGCGCCGGGAGGCCGGGTGCACACCATAGGGCTGGAGCTTGGTCTGGCGATAAAAGCGGTCCAGGTGCTCGACGACCGGCCGGCAGGCAAACGAGCCGCCGGCGTTGTCAAAGTAGGCCTGACCGGTGAGGCCGGGCTCCTCGAAGGCCGGAAACTGGCGGCGGGCGTAGGCCGTGTCGAAGTCAAGCAAAGCGGGCATGGCGGGGTGGGCGACGAGGTGCCGAAGCTGGGTCAAAGCCATCGTACCCAACTCGCCCCGACGGCTCGCGGCAGCGTGCCCTGCTCGGTGTGCGCCGGGCCATCAACCGGCATACTTCAGGCAGCGGTGAACAAGCCCTGCAGCAGGGGTGAACGGCGGTTTCTTGCGTTGCACCTTGCGTGGCAGCATGCGGCGAAGGCTGCGCCGCTGAAAATGAACAATCCGTGGCGCGGCATGCGAATGCGTTGCAGCTAAGGTGTCAGCCGACATAACGTTTTTTTGACCCCCCAGGAGTCTTGCCCCATGAAATGGCTTCGCTTTGAACACGCGGGACGCAGCGGCTTCGGCCTGTTGCAGGACGGGCAGGTGCTGGTGCACGAGGGCGATATTTTTGACGGTCCGCAGCGCACCGGTGGCGTGCTGGCGCTGGCCGATGTGACCTTGCAGCCGCCTTGCCAGCCGTCAAAAATCGTGGGCCTGTGGAACAACTTCCGTGCTGCGGCCACCAAGAACAGCTGGGCCGAGCCGGCCGAGCCGCTCTATTTTTTGAAGGCGACCAGCAGCGTTATGGGCCCCGGTGCCACGGTGCCTGTGCCGACGGCCTATGACGGCCGCGTGATGTTCGAGGGCGAACTGGCGATCGTGATGGGTCGCCGCGCCCGCGCGGTGTCCGCGGATGAGGCAGCCGCGCACATCTTTGGCTACACCTGCGCCAACGACATCACCGCCATCGAGCTGATCCAGCGCGACCCGAGCTTTGCGCAATGGGCCAGGGCCAAAAGCTTTGACGGCTTTGGCATCTTCGGCCCGCTGATCGAAACCCAATTCGATCCGTCAACAGCGATGCTGCGTACTTTGCTTGGCGGACGAGAGCGGCAGAACTACCCGCTGTCCGACATGTTCTTCAGCCCGACCGAGCTGGTGTCGCGCATCTCGCACGACATGACCTTGGAGCCGGGTGATTTGATCTTGTGCGGCACCTCAGTCGGTGCGATGCCGATGAAGGCTGGCAGCGAGATCGAGGTGCAGATCGACGGCATCGGCAGCCTGAGCCACCGCTACGGTCAGGTCGGCTGAAGCACCAAGCGGCCGCGTAGCGCGGCCAGCGTGTCGCCCAGCAGCCGCGTCGCGGCATAGATTGATTCGATCGCCACGGTCGGTGTACCGGTGATGAGGCCCAGCTCGACCACCGCGCCGACCAGCGCCTCCAGTTCAATGGCGCGGCCGTTTTCCACGTCCTGCAACATCGAAGTCTTGTGGGCGCCGACAGCAGCCGCTCCGGCGATGCGCTTGTCCAGCGACACCTTGAACTCGACCCCCAGCTTCTCGCCGACCGCCTGCGCCTCGGCCATCATGCGGGCCGCCAGCGCGCGACCCTGCGGATGGGCGCAAATGCCTTCGAGCGTGGCGTGGGTCAAGGCCGAGATCGGGTTGAAACTGAGATTGCCCCACAGCTTGACCCACAGCTCGCTGCGGATATCGCGTGACACCGGGCTTTTGAAACCGGCCCGCATCATCGCCTGCGCCAGCGCCTCAATGCGTTCGCTGCGGCTGCCGTCGAGCTCGCCAAGCGAAATGCGGTTGCCCTCGATCAGCCGCACCACGCCGGGTGCGACGAGCTCGGCAGCCGGATAGACCACGCTGCCGATGATGCGTTCGGGCTCGATCTGCGCCGCGATGAGCCCACCCGGATCCACGCTCTGCAGCGTGCGGCCTTCGTAGGCGCCGGCCAGCTTGTGAAAGTACCACCAGGGCACACCGTTGATCATCGTCACCACCAGCGTCTGCGGCCCGAACAGATCGCGCAGCTCGGGCAGCAGATCAACCACCTGGTGCGCCTTGACGGTCAGCAGCACCGCATCCTGCGGCCCGGCCTCGGCCATGCGCTGCACCGCGCGCACGCCCGGCGCATGCTGCTCGCTGCCGTCCTCCAGGATCAGTCGGAAACCGTTGGCGTTGATCGCCTCAAGATTGCGGTTGCGGGCAATAAAGGTGACATCCTCGCCCGCCAAGGACAGGCGCGCGCCCAGATACCCGCCAATGGCACCCGCGCCGACCACAGCGATCTTCATGCTTTCAACTCCTTGGCTTTGGCTGCAGCGATGGCCAAAGATTTGATCTTGCCGAACAGCGGCCACACCAACATCAAAATCGCCAGACCGGCAATGCTGCCCACCAAGCCATTGCTCCAGAAGATGCTCAAGGCACCCTGGCTCAGCAACATCGCCTGCCTGAAGCTGCTCTCAGCCATGTCCCCCAGCACCAACGCCAGCACCAGCGGCGCGAGCGGGTACTTCAGCTTCTTGAACAGATAGCCCAACACCCCGAACACCAGCATCAGCCAGACGTCGAACATCGAGTTGTGCACCGTGTAGGCGCCGATGGCGCAGATCACGATGATCACCGGCGCGATGATCGAAAACGGCACCCGCAAGATGGCCGCCCACCAGGGCACCGTTGTCAGCACCACGATCAGGCCAACGATGTTGCCGATGTACATGCTGGCGATCAGGCCCCAGACGAAGTCTTTCTGCTCAATGAACAGCATCGGCCCCGGCTGCAGACCCCAGATCATCAGGCCCCCCAGCAGCACAGCGGCCGTGGGCGAGCCGGGGATGCCGAGCGTCAACATCGGCAGCAGGGCCGAGGTACCGGCGGCATGGGCCGCCGTCTCGGGGGCCACCACGCCTTCGATGCGGCCCTTGCCAAAACTGCCGGGATCTTTGGCCATGCGACGCGCCATGCCGTAGCTCATGAAGCTGGCCGGCGTGGCACCGCCGGGCGTGATGCCCATCCAGCAGCCCACGGCCACGCTGCGCAGGAACAACTTCCAGTGCTTGAGCAACTCGCCCCAGGTTTGCCAGACCACCTTGAAATTCATCTTGGCATTCTGGCCCTTGAACGCCAAGCCTTCTTCCATCGTCAGCAAGATCTCGCCAATGCCGAACAGGCCGATCACCGCGATCAGGAAATCGAAGCCTTTCAACAAGACCGGCACGCCAAAGGTCATGCGGAGCTGGCCGGTGACGGAGTCCAGCCCGACGGCAGCCAGGGCAAAGCCGAGCATCATCGCGGCGATGGTCTTGGCGGGCGGCTCCTTGCTCATGCCCACAAAGCTGCAGAAGGTCAGCAGTTGCACGGCAAAAAATTCGGCCGGCCC
>JBBQKT010000146.1:0-8705 GCA_038327205.1 Burkholderiales bacterium
TTTGAGCATCAGCGCGGCTTCGGTGGGTGCGGTCAGCAGGCTCAGGTCGGCCTGCGCCAGCCCTGCTTCATCGCCGCCCAGGCCCGCCCGACTTTCCCATTTGCGGATCACCGAGCAAATGCGCGCATGGGCGTACTGCACATAGAACACCGGGTTTTCGTCGTTTGCCTTCAGCGCCAGATCGACGTCGAAGGTGAATTCGGTGTCGGCCTTGCGGCTGATCAGGAAGAAGCGCACGGCGTCGCGGCTGGTCCAGTCGATCAGGTCGCGCAGGGTGACATAGCTGCCAGCGCGCTTGGAGATCTTGACCTCCACACCGCCCTTCATCACCGTCACCATCTTGTGCAGCACGTAATCGGGGAAGCCTTGCGGGATGCCCACATTGGCTGCCTGCAAGCCGCCGCGCACGCGGGCGATGGTGCCGTGGTGGTCGGTGCCTTGCACATTGATGCAGGTGGTGTAGCCGCGCTGGAATTTGTTGATGTGATAGGCCACATCGGGCAAAAAGTAGGTGAACGTGCCGTCCGACTTGCGCATCACCCGGTCTTTGTCGTCGCCGTAGTCGGTGGTGCGTAGCCACAGGGCGCCGCCGTCTTCGAAGGTCTTGCCCGAGGCCATCAGCTTGGCGACTGTCGCCTCGACCGCGCCGCCGCTGTACAGGCTCGATTCGAGAAAGTAGTTGTCGAACTTCAGGCCGAAGGCTTGCAGGTCGAGGTCTTGCTCGTGGCGTAGATAGGCGACAGCGAACTGACGGATGCTGTCCAAGTCCTCGGCGTCGCCCGAGGCGGTGAAGCTGCGGTCGTCGGCGGTGACGGTTTTCTTGGCCAGGAAGTCGTCGGCAATGTCCTGGATGTAATCGCCGTTGTACGCCGCCTCGGGCCAGCCTTCTTGCTCGGGCTTCAAACCGCGTAAACGCGCCTGGGTGGAGGCCGCCAGGGTGGCGATCTGCACGCCCGCGTCGTTGTAATAAAACTCGCGCGTGACCTGTGCGCCCTGCGTCTCGAACAGACTGCAAATCGCGTCGCCCAGCGCGGCTTGGCGTGCGTGGCCCACATGCAGCGGGCCGGTCGGGTTGGCGGAGACGAACTCCACCATCACATGGCGATCGTTCGCGGGCTGTTGGCCGAATGCCGTGGTGGCGGCCAGCACTTCGGCGACGACTGCCTGTTTGGCGGCGGCCTTCAGGCGGATGTTGATGAAGCCCGGCCCGGCAATTTCCAGCCCATCGACCCAGCGCTCGAAGGCCGGGCGGCTGGACAGCGCGGCGATCAGCGCCGTGGCCACCTCACGCGGATTCTTTTTGAGCGGCTTGGCCAGTTGCATCGCTGCCGTGCAGGCGAAATCGCCCAGGCTGGCCTGTTTGGGCGACTCGAAGGCGGCTGGCAGGCTGGTGCCGGGGCTGATTTCCTGGATGGCTTCGCCTAAGGCGGCGAGCAGGTCTTGCTTGGCTTGGATCATGTGGCAATTCTAAGTTCTATGATTCTTTGGATGGATTCCAGCATCGTCCTTGACAGCGCCGCCGACCTGCCCGCCCGCATCGGCAAGTACAAGGTCTTGAGCCGTCTGGGCGAGGGCGCGACCAGCGACGTCTTCCTGGCCATCGACGAGGTGGCGGGCGGCCAGGTGGCGATCAAGCGGATGCGGTCCTGGGCGCTCAGCGGGCCGGGCGATCAGAGCTTTCGGTTTTATGCCTCCGAGGCGGCGCTGGCCGGCCAGTTGCATCACCCGAACGTGGTGCGCATCGTCGATGCCGTGCCCGACCCGGAAGCGCCCTATTTGGTGATGGAATACGTGCCCGGCGTCACGCTCAAGCACTTCTGCCGCAGCGACCGGCTGTTGCCGCTGGACCAGATTGTTGAGCTGGGTTTCAAATGCGCGATGGCGCTGAGCTATGTGTTCCGTCAGGGCCTGATCCACCGCGACGTGAAGCCGGCCAACCTGCTGGCCGTGCTCGACACGCAGGGCGAGGTGACCGATGTCAAGGTCAGCGATTTCGGCTCGGCGCTGAACCTGCGGTCTGATGCCACGCAAGTCCACCGCGTCGGCTCGCTGGCCTATATGCCGCCCGAGCAGATCGAGGGCGGCGATGTCGATTGCCGGGCCGACATCTACGCGCTGGGCGCGGTGCTGTATCACCTGATTGCCGGCCGGCCGCCGTTCGACGCGCCGACGCAGATGGCGCTGATGCACCAGATCTATTTGCAAGCGCCCACCAGTCTCGTGGGCCAGCGCAGTGGCGTCACGCCGGAGCTGGACGCCGTCATCCTGCGTGCGCTGGCCAAGCAGCCCGAGGCCCGTTATGCCACTTGGGAGGCCTTTGCCCAGGCGCTGTCCGAGCTGGTGGCGCGGCAGTTGGTGCCGCTGGCCCGCTTGCATGAGGTCAAAGATTCGGAGCGCTTCAACTTGCTGCGGGCGCTGGAGTTTTTTGCCGAGTTTGGCGATGTGGAGCTGTGGGAGGTGATCCGCCGCGCCCGCTGGCAGCGCTTTCCGCTTGATCACGCGCTCTATAAAAAAGGCCAGGAGGGCAACACCTTCCACATCATTGCGCAGGGCGAGGTGGAGGTGTTCCGCGATGGCGCGAAGGTGGCCACGCTCGGGCAGGGCACCTCGGTCGGCGAGATGGCCTATCTGGCCCCCAACCCCAGCCTGCGCCGCCACAGCACCGACATCCGGGTCAGCAGTCCGACCTGCACGACGATCTCGTTCACGCCCGAATCGCTGGGTGGCTTGAGCGCCGAATGCCAGCACCGCTTCGACCATGCCTTCATCCGCGTGCTGGTGCGACGGCTGCACGCGGCGCATGAGGCCCTGGCACATCCGCGACGCATCATGTAAACCGGGATTGCCGCTGCCGCGTTGCCATGCTTGAATCGATTGTCGATTCCACTTCGTCACCACAAGGACTCCGCCATGAAACACCTGATCAGTCTGCTTGCCGTCTCTGTTGCCGCTTTGGCTGCGTCCAGCGTCTATGCCAAGGAGGCGACCCAGCAGCAAGGCAAGATGGCCACCTGCAATAAAGAGGCGGTCGACAAAAAGGGTGATGAGCGCAAGGCCTTCATGAAGGAATGCCTGTCTGCCAAGCCTGACGCCGCCGTGGCCGCAGCGCCTGCAGCCTCCAAGACCCAGGGCAGCAAGCTGGGCGCTTGCAGCAAGGAAGCCGCTGCCAAGGGGCTCAAGGGGGCGGAGCGCAATGCCTACTTGTCGGAGTGCGGCAAAAAGAAGGAGTGAGCCTTTCGGCTGGATGAAAAACCCGCTGCGGCGGGTTTTTTCATGGACGCTTCACACCGGCATGAAGCCCAGGTTCAGCACCCGCTCGGCAAACCAACCCACCGCCACCGCCAGTGCGGCGACAGAGCCCGCAGGCAGCAGGCGCTGGGCATAGATCGGCCAGCGGCGCAGGGCGAACAGCAGTGCCAGCACGGGCAAAACGACGCTGAGTTGGCCCAACTCGACACCGATGTTGAACTTCAGCAACGCGGCCATGAAATCGGCGCGGGGCAGGTCCATTTCAGCCAGCACATCGGCAAAGCCAAAGCCGTGGATCAGGCCGAACAGGAAGGTGAAGGCATAGCGGTAGTTCGGGCGATCGCCCAACAGGGGCCGCAGGTTGTCAAGTGCCGCCAGCGCAATGGTCACGGCGATGGCCGGCTCGATCAGCCGGGGCGAGAGCGTCACGAGCTTGGCCGCAGCCAGGCCGAGGGTGATCGAATGCGCCAGGGTGAACATGGTGACCGTCATCAGCACCGGGCGGGCGGCGTCTTGCCAGCGCCGCACGGGCTGCCAGCCGTTCTTGGGCGAGCGGGTCAGCACGGCGGGCAGCAGCAGGCAGATCAGGAACAGGATGTGGTCGTTGCCCGCCAGGATGTGGTGCAGGCCGTCGAGCAGCAGGTTGGAGGTGTTGGCGGGCACGGCGGCGGGCGGGGCAGCGACGTGCTGTTCGACCGGGCCTGCGACTGACGGCTGGGCGCCAATGTCCACCGTCTGCGGCACGCTGCTGGGGGCCAGCGACAGCAGCTGTACCGCAGCACCCGGCCGCTCGACCTTCATCAGCCCGCGGTGTGTCGGGTCCAGCTCGGCCATCAACCGGTATTGCAATTGGATCTGTGAGGTCTGCGCCAGCGCCGGGCAGTCGGCCTGCAGACGCAGCACCAGGTAGCTGCCGTCCACGCGGGCTTCCAAGGGCGCCCCGTCTGACGCGGTGGGCCGGAAAACACATTGGCCGGCATTGAGCTGCAGGTGGCTCAGCGCGTAGGCGTCGATGGCGGGGCGGGCGGCCTTGACTTCGCCCCAGGTGATGCGGCTGTCGCCGTCGCGGTCCAGGTCGAGCGCGGCGTCGAGGTCGCGCAGGGCGATGTCCCAGCGCAGGCTGACGGCCGTGGGGCCGCTGCGCTGCAGTTGCAGATAGGCGTCGCTGGCCTTGTGGGCCTGGGCCGCCGTGGGCAGGGCAAAGACGGGCAGGCCGATCAAGGCGGCCAGCAGGAATTTAAAGAACAAAGCGCGCATCTTGCAGTCCCAGTTTGTCTCGCCATTGCTTGAATTCGGCCTCGGCGCGGGCGCGTTCCCGAGGCACGGGCTGCGCGGCGGCGGTGCGCGCCAGCAAGCCCAGATCAACCGGCTCGCGCTGCAGCTTGAGGTTCTCGCGGGCCAGGGCCAGGGCCTGGGCGGGGTGGTTCAACACGTCGAGGGCGAAGCGGGCTTGTTCGCGGGCATGGGTGGCGCCGATATTTTTTTCGCCGGGTCGGGCGCGGCTGGCGTCGATGCGGGCGGCCATCTCGTTGCGCCAGGCGGCGGCGCGCGGGTCGGCGCTTTGCTTTCCGGCGATGGCCAGGCGCAACAGGGCGCCGTCGCTGGGCGAGCCGGCTTTGTCCAGCAGACCGATGACGGTTTTCGGCTCGCCCTGGTCGAGCAAGAAGTCAACGTAGCCGTCGAGCGTGTAGCCTGAAGCGCCGAGCGCCGTGGCTTGCAGCCAGGCGGCGCGGGCAGCATCGGTGTGGCCGGCGCGGGCTTCAAGTTCGGCGACGCTGGTCAGCAACCATTGCTGCGTGCCGGCGGGCAGGCGGGGCGTTTGCAGCAGCTGTTGAAACTGGGTGCGGGCGGCGTCTTGCTCGCCGCGCAGTGACTGGTTTTCGGCCAGGCAGGCGAGACCATGCAAGCGCTGGCCGCTGCGCAGCACGCCCTCGCAGGAAGAATCGGACGCGGCAAAGTCGCCGCGCACCCGCTGCACGGTGGCCAGGGTCAGCCAGGCTTGCGGATGATTCACTTGCTGCTTGACGGCGCGCTTGAGCATCGCCTCGGCGCCCGAGAAATCGTGCAGGTATTGCGCCACGGTGGCGCGCATCACCAGCACCTCGGTCGGCACCTGGGTCGGCACTTGGGTCGTCACTTGGGCCGCCCCCTCCCAGGCTTGCAAAGCGCCCAGCGCCAGACCCGCTGCGCGGGCATCGCCCTGGGCCCGGGCGAGGTTGAGGTAGGACTCGGCCGCTGCCACGGCCAGCAGCGGATCACGCGGGCTGCGGGCCAGCGCCTGGCGCTGCTGGCGCTCGGCCCGGCGGGTGGCGCTGTCGGTCGGCAAGGTCTGCACCACCTCGGCGTCGTTCGTGGGTGTGAGCGGGCGGGCATGGCTGCTCAGCGGAATAATCGTCAAGCAGGGCGTCAAGCAGACCAGCAACAGCTGAAAAAAGCGCAGGTTCATGGCCATCGTCGCAAGTGAAAAAAAGGGCCGCAGATCGTGCGGCCCCGGTTGACGCTAGACGTGCATCAAGCGTCGTTCGGCGTCGCTACAGGCACGTCGCTGTCCATCGCGCCGCTGGGCAGGACGAAGTCGTCCAGCACCACGACCTCGGCGTCCGCGCTCAAGGCCGCTTGCATGGCCGTGTAGCTGACCAGCCCGGCGATGCTGGCGCTGGCGGTCGGTGGTGGCGTGTTGATGACGGGGGCGACGCCATCGGGCGGCTCGGTATAGCTGCTGCCCCCGCCGCAAGCGGCGAGCAGGCTGGCGGCGGCGAGACTGGAAAAAAACAGTCGGTAGTTCATGGTGTTCTCCTTGAGGTGTCCTTCAAGCGGATTGGATTACTTGCCGGCACCCGGCAGCGGGGTGAACAGGTAAGGGAAGCTGCTCAGCAAGGGCACGACTGCCTGGTCGACTGCGTCATGCAGCTTGAAGGCCGTGGTGCCCAAGGGCACGTTGCTGGGCTTGCAATCCGTGCCGAAGCCGAAGGTGTTGGCATCGCCGTTGGCCATGCACAGGCCGCCCATCATGGCGATCAAGGCGATGTCCACCACGTCATCCTTGGGGCGACGGCCGTTCGGGAAGCCGGCGTTGTCCGTGCCACCGGCCAGGATGTTGCCGACGATGCCAAGGCGGTTTTGCTGGGCCGACGGCGTGGCGGCAATGGCGGTGTTCAGGCGCAGCATTTCCGAGCCGACCACGTTGGCTGGCTGGTTGACGCCCTTGATGCCGGTCAGAAAGACGGTCACCAGGTCACCACGTGGGCTGTTCTTCGGTGAGGTGCCGGGGATGGCCAACACTTCTTCCAGGAACACCGGCAGGGTCGGGTTGGTCACGTAGGTGGCGAACTGTGCGTCACCCTTGGGGCTGGAGCCGTTGAACTTGTCCTTGTCCGGCAGGCCGATCACCACTTCGTTGATCAGGGGCTGGCCCAGACGCGACACCTGCACCCAGGCGCCACCGTTGAAGTCGCTGGTCTTGTGGCCGCTCTTCGGGTTGGCCGAAATCAGGCGTGCCTGGCGGATGCTGGCCGTCGTCCAGCCGCCCACCACCGGGTCGGTCGAGCCCGCTGCGGTCAGGCAGCTCTTGTGCACTTCAAGTGCCAGCGTGGTGACGTTCTTGTCGCCAATGGTGTTCGGGAGGGCGCCGAACAGGGTCGGGTCGGTGATGACGGCCAACGGGGCGTTGACGAGGTCGAAGATCGTGCCCAAATTGACGGCAAACGGGTCTTGGCGTTGGCCAACGAAGACCTTGGCGGGCATGGCGCAGCCCGGCAGGGTGATGGTGTTGATGTGCTTGGTGGCGTAAGCGGCGTAGTTGGGGATGGTCTTGGTGCCGATGTTGTCCACCGGCTTGTCGAAGCGGGTGGCACCGCCTGTGGCTGCCGAGGCGGCCGCCTTGGTGCCGGTGCGGCGGTCGCCGCGCACCATGTCGAGCGTGTAGCTTTCGCTCAGATTCAGGTTGGCGTCCTTGACGTTGCTGATCATCCCGTTCTGCACGAAAGGCATGGCAACGGTCTTGCCGTTGATGACGCGGGTGGCGGCCTTCAGGTCGTTCTTGAAACGGAACTGGAAGGTGATGTCTTCCTTGGCGTCACCGTTGTTGTCGAGGTGGATCTCGTAGAGCGCGTCCGGGTCCATCGAAAAGTAGTTCGGGCCGCCGTAGGCGTCTTGCAGGGGTTGGTAGTTGGCGATCAAGGTCACGTAGTCGGTGCGGCCCGGCTCGTAGCTCATGAACATATAGAAGTCGGTCGCGTCCACCTTGGGCTGGGTGGAAATAAACGGCGCTTCGCGGTGGCTGGAGGCCATGGCGACCGGGGTGGTGGCTACGGTGGCGACAGCGGCGATGGCTGCCAGAGCCAGGGCGCTGCGGCGAATCAAGGGCAAGTGCTTCATGGAAAGGTCCTCGTTGAGTGGGGTGGGCTGAACTCAATACGAGGGCAAATGCGCAATGGATGCGTCGCCTTGCAAATTATTTATGGGAGCTGGATGCGTGCCATCCCGTCATTCCTGCACAGGCAGGAATCCAGTCGTGCCAAACCCCCGCTGATGTTTGCGCTGGATGCCAGCCTCCGCTGGCATGACGGGCGCTGGAGGGTGCGTGCCTTGCCGGACTTGCGGTCGTCCCTTAACTACTTTGACCAATAAGCCGCGTCGCCGTAATTCAGCTTCAAAAAATCCACCCACAGCCGCACGCGCAGCGGCAGATGCTTGGCCTCGGGAAACAGCGCGTAGATGCCGTTGGGCGGCGCGGCAAAGGCGTCCAGCACGCTTTGCAGGCGGCCGGCGGCGATGTCGCCTTCCACCTCCCAGGTGCTGCGCCAGGCCAGGCCCCAGCCGGCCAGACACCAGTCGCGCAGCACCTGGCCATCGCTGCAATCGAGCCGCCCGTGGGTGCGCAGATGGACGACTGCACCGTCCACCAAGAAGGCCCAGCCGCGGGTTTGGCTGGCGTCGGAGCTGAGCGTCAGACAGGCGTGGCGGATCAGCTCCGACGGGTGCTGCGGAACGCCCGCCCGCTTCAAATAAGCGGGCGTGGCAACGCAAAGCCGTCGGTTGTCGGCCAGGCGGGCGCTGATCAGGCTCGAATCCGGCAGGTCGCCGACGCGCACCGCGCAGTCAAAGCCTTCGCCGGCCATGTCCACCACCCGGTCGCTGAGGTTCAGCGACACGCTGACCTCGGGGTGCAGGGCCAAAAACTCCGGCACCAGCGGGGCCACATGGCGGCGCCCAAAGCCGGCCGGGGCGGTGATGCGCAGATGGCCGCTGGCCTTGACGCCGCCGGCGCTGACACTGGCCTCGGCATTGCCAAAGTCGATCAGCAGGCGCTGGCAGTCTTCTAAAAACGCGCTGCCCTCATGGGTCAGGGTCAGCTTGCGGGTGGTGCGCAGCATCAGCTTGACGCCCAGCCGCGCCTCCAGCGCATCCAGCCGCCGGCCCATCACCGCCGGGGCCACGCCTTCGACGGCGGCGGC
>JBBQKT010000147.1:0-8703 GCA_038327205.1 Burkholderiales bacterium
GCAGGTGCGCGGCGAGCCGGTGACGACCGCCACCGACATCTACAGCCTCGGCGTGCTGCTCTATCAAATGCTCACCGGCACCCGGCCAACCGGCCGCGAGGCGACCAGCCCTGCCGAGGCCGCCCGCAGCGTGCTGGAGGAGGCGCCGACGCTGCCCAGCAGCCTCAGCGCCGCGCAGGCACTCGACCCGCAATGGCTGGCCAACCGGCGCCGGCTGGCCGGTGATCTCGACAACATCCTGCTGAAGTCGCTCGACAAGACCATCGAGCGCCGCTATGCCAGCGTCGATGCGCTGGCCGCCGATGTGCGCGCCTTTTTGCAGGGGTTTCCGGTCAGCGCCCGCGCGCCATCGGCCGCTTACGTGACGGGCAAGTTCGTGCGCCGCCACCGCATCGGCACGGCGCTGGCCAGCCTGGCGCTGGCGGCGGTGCTGGGCTCGGGGGCCCTGGCCTGGCAGCAGGCGAGCCGGGCCAATGCGCGCTTTGACGACCTGCGCCAGCTCGCCCATGCGGTGCTGTTCGAGTATCACGACCTGGTTGAGCCGCTGGCCGGGGCGACCCCGGTGCGCAAGCGCCTGGTGGTCGATGCGCTGAACTATCTCGACCGGCTCAGCCAGGACGCCCCCAGTGACCGTGAGTTGCGCCGCGAAATGGGTGTGGCCTACCGCGTCGTCGGCCTGGTACAGCGCAACGGTTACCGGCGCGCTCACCTGGGCGACACCGCCGGGGCGATGCGCAGCTATGAGCGTGCCATCGCCGCGCTGACGCAGTTGGTGGCCGAGGACACCGCCGATACCGACAGCGCCTACGAGCTGGCACTGGCCTTGTCGGCCCGCGCTGCGGTGGAGGGCGAGGACGGCAACCTGCCCAGCGCGCGGGCCGGCTTGCAGCGTGCGGTGGCCTTGTTCAGCGCCCACCTGTCGCGGGACACCCCCGATCTGCTGATCCGGCTGGAGCTGGCGCGCACCCATCTGCGCCTGGCCGATGTCTCCTCGACCAACCGCGACCCGGTCGGCCTGCAGGCCGGCCTGGCCGATGCGCGCGCCGAGCTGGACACCATGGCCGCGATGCAGCCCGGCCACAAGGATCTGCCCCATGTCTGGGTCTGGGTGCATGCGATGGCGGCGCGGGCGTTTCAGGCCCAGGGGGATTGGGCCGGCATCCGCCGCGAGGTCACCGCGTCGCGCGAGATCTTGATGGCCCTGCATACCCAGGCCCCCGACAACGCCCGTTATCTCGAAGACCTGGCCGGCAATGCGCAGTGGATGCTGCTGACGGCCGGGCGGCTGCGCGATGTGGCCGGGGCCGAGCGCTGGGGCCTGGAGGCCTGCGAGCGCTGGGGCGATTTGGCGCGGCGCGATCCGGACGACCGCAACACCCTGGGCCGCTACCTCGACACCTTGATCAACTCCGGCGGCGATCTGGCGCTGGCCGGTGCGCCCGAGCCCGGCTTGCAGCGCCTGGCCGCCGTGCGCGAACCGCTGCGTGCGGCGACCAAACGCTGGCACGACCAGCCCGACATCCGCGCCCGCGAAATCCATTTCGCCGCCACCCTGGGCGTCGCTCAGCAGGCTGCCGGGCGCAGCGCGATGGCACTGGCTCAGTTCGATGCCGCGCAAGCGCTGGCTTCAACGATCCAGGCCGAATTCTCTGAGCCGCAAGCGGTGTTGCAGACCGGCGCGGCGGTGGTCAATTTCTACCGTGCGCGGGCCTTGGTCGAGACTGCCGAGCCGGCTGTGGCCAAGGCCGCCATGACGGCGGCGGTGGCACAGATGCAGGCCCTGCAGGACCGCCGGGCACTTGTGCCGGCGGCCCGCTTCGCCTTGATCGACGAAGGTCGGCGGCTGCTGTTGGCGCTGAATTAGTCGAGCAGCGGCTGCGTCTGCGGCGAGCGCTTGAACGCCGCCTTGTCAAAGCCCAGGCTGGCTGCCTTGTCGAGCAGGCGCTGCAAAGTGGCTTCATCCATCTGCGGCGTGCGCGACAACACCCAGGCGTAGTCGCGGCTGGGCGTGCCGACCAGCACATGCTCGTAGTCAGCGTCCAGATCAAGCACCCAGTAATCGCCCTTGAAGGGCCAAAAGAACGAGACCCGCAGCTTGGCGTTGCCGCTGCCTTCAACGATCGTGGCGTGGCCCTTGGCGGTCTCGACGCTGCCGTCGGCCTTGCGGCAGCGGTTGATGACCTCAATGCCGCCGTCGGGGTCGGCCCGATAGCGAGCCTTGGTGTCGGCCACGCAGGCGCGCTGGAACCAGCTCGGCAGCAGGGCAATCTCATACCAGCCGCCGGCGTAGCGAGCCATATCGACGGTGGCCACGGTGGGCAGCGGCGCGGGTGCGGCTTCGGCCAAGCCGAAGGCCGCGAGCAGGGTCAGAACAAGCAGTGTTTTCTTCATGGCACAGCATGCCCGGTATTGGCGATCCACACCGACCACCAGGTTTCGGCGTCCATGCGCCAGTCCAGCGCCGCCAGCGCCTCGTCCATGGCTTCCAGCCGCTTCGAACCGACGATGGGAATAGGGCGGCTCGGGTGGCGCAGCACCCAGGCATGGGCCGCTGTGGCGAGGCTGACGCCGCGCGCATCGGCGGCCTGTTGCAAGGCCTGGCGCACGCGCTGAGCCTGCTCGCCCTGGTCGCTGAACAAGCGCCCACCGGCCAGCGGCGACCAGATCATTGGCCTCGCCTTCAGCCGCTGCGCCTGATCGAGCGTGCCGTCGTTCAAGACCCCCAGATTGAGTGGATTCAGCTCGACCTGGTTGGTCAGCAGCGGCGTGCGGGCATTGAGCAGGTCGAACTGTGCAGGGCTGTAGTTCGACACGCCAAAACTCAAGACCTTGCCCCCTGCCTTCAGCGCCGCAAAGGCTTCGGCCACTTCGTCGGCATCGAGCAGCGCATCGGGCCGGTGCAGCAGCAGCAGGTCGAGGTGGTCGGTGCGCAGCATGCGCAGCGAGTTCTCGACACTGGCAACGATGTAATCGCGTGAGCCGTCGTAGCTGTGCACGCGGTTGGCCGGCCGGGCCGGGTTCACCAGCTTGATGCCACATTTGCTGATCAGCTGCAGCTGGCCGCGCAGGCTGGGTTTGAGCGCCAGCGCCTCGCCAAACAGGGCCTCGACGCTGTAGCCGCCGTAGATGTCAGCATGGTCGAAGCTGGTCACCCCGCGGGCAATGCAGGCTTCGATCCAGGCCAGTCGTTCGGTGGGCGACCAGGCCCAATCGGACATGCGCCAGCAACCGGCAATGAGGGGGGAAAGTGTTGTCATGGCGTTCAGGGTAGCGGGTTTTGCTGATGCCGCAGCCCGCTACGCCGCCGTACCATCAAGGCCCTTGTTGTCTGAGCTTGTCCCAGTTGTCCATCCCGCTTTCTTTGCCGAATGATCTGAGTGCACTGTCACCGCTGGCGGCCGAGCTGGCGACGACGATCGCGAGGGTGGCCAGCGATATCGCCCTGGTGATCGACAGCGACGGGGTGATCTCTTCGGTCGCCGAGGGGGCGGCGGTTTTGTCGGTCGCCCGCCAGGCCTGGGTCGGTCAGCGCTGGATTGATACCGTCAGCGACAGTACGCGGCCGAAGATCCAGAAGCTGCTGGACGAGGCGAGCGCCGGCGGGACGACGCGGCGGCGTGAGGTCAACCATCCGGCCCAGGGCGGCGACGAGGTTCCCGTCACCTGGACGGCGATACGGCTGGGCCTGGACGGCCCGGTGCTGGCCGTTGGCCGCGATCTGCGCACGGTGGCTGCCATCCAGCAGCGCTTTGTCGAAGCCCAGCAGGACATCGAGCAACAGTACTGGAGCCGCAGGCAGGCCGAAACCCGCTACCAGCGTCTGTTCCAGGTCGCCCGCGACGCGGTGCTGGTGCTCGACGCAACTTCGCTGCAGGTGCTGGAGGCGAACACGGCAGCGGCCGGCGTGCTGGGCCTTGATGTGGCAGCCCTGCAGGGCCGGCCGATGCCCGAAGGCCTGCCGGCGGCGGTGCGGGCGGCGGTGACCGAGTTGCTGCTGAATGCCAGTGCCACCGGGCGGGCCGGCGAGATTCGCGTGCGCAGCCTGGACGGCGATGGCGCACTCGACATCTCGGCCACGCCCTTCCGCACCGGCGACCAACAGCAGTTGCTGATGCGTGCGCGCCGCGACGAGACCGGCGATGGCAGCAGCCCGGCGCTGGCCCGCATGGCCGAGTTTGTCGAGACGACGCCGGACGCGGTGGTCATCACCGATTCGGCCGGCTGCGTCCTGATGGCCAACCCGGCTTTCCTGCGCCTGGCGCAACAGGGCAATGAGCTGCAAGCCAAGGGAAGGGCGCTGGCTGAATTGTTGGCGGACGGCCGTGGCGGCGATGTCTGGGCCGGGCTGATTGCCCACGCCAGTCGTGTCGGCATCGTGCGCGACGCGGCTCTGAACATTAGCGCCGGCCGGGTGCTGGCCACGGCGGTGCTGCTGACCGAGGGCGAGCAAACCTGTCTCGGCTTCATCCTGCGGCCGAGCAGCCCTGCGAATGCTGCCGGGCATACCGACGTGGTGCTGCAGGGCCTGACCGAGCAGCTTGGGCGGGTGCCGCTCGCTGAATTGCTCGCCGAGGTCAATTTGCGCGCCGAGCGCCAGCTGATTGCCAGCGCGCTGCTGAGCACCGGCGGCCAGCTGGACGTGGCCGCCGACTTGCTGGGCCTGCAGCCCCAGGCGCTGGCCCTGCGCATTGAGCACCTCGGCCTGTCGGGCCAGAGCTACCCGCCCTGCGGCGCAAGCCCGCCATCGATCAACTGAACCGCGCCCACACTCCAACGACGGACATGGCAGACCCAGCCTTCGGCCAGGCCGACCTCACCAACTGCGAACGCGAGCTGATCCACCTGGCTGGCTCGGTGCAGCCGCATGGCGTGCTGCTGGTGCTGCGCGAGCCCGATCTGGCGATCCTGCAGGTCAGCGGCAATGCGCTGCGCCTGCTCGGCGTCGAGCCGCAGGCCTTGCTGCAGATGCCGCTGGCGCAGCTGGGCGGTGATGCGGCTGCGCGTGTCGTGCAGCTGCGCCAGCAACAGGCTGATCTGCGCGAGCCGGTCGTCCTGCAATGTCAGCTGGGCGTGGCCCAGCGCCGCTTCGATGGCGCGCTGCACCGGCATCCGGACGGCGGACTGATTCTTGAGCTTGAGCCGGCCAGCGCTGACGACCTGCGCGAGCTGGGACCCGAGTTGCTCACCGGCATGCTGGCCGGCGCCGTGCAACGTTTCGGGGCTGCGCCGACGGTGGGCGTGCTGGCCGATGCGGTGGTGCAGGTGTTTCGCGAGCTGACCGGCTACGACCGTGTGGTGGTCTATAAATTCGACCCACACGGCCATGGCAAGGTGATCGCCGAGGCGCGCCACCCGCGGCTAGAAAGCCTGCTGGGCCACCATTACCCGGCCAGCGACATCCCGCAGCGCGCGCGCCAGCTTTATTTGCTGAACCGGGTGCGCATGCTGGTTGATGTCGACGCAACGCCGGCCCCGCTGATGCCCGAACTGCTGCCGCTGACCGAGGGGCCGCTCGATATGTCGATGTGCCAGCTGCGCAGCATGTCGCCGATCCACCTGCAATACCTGCGCAATATGGGTGTCACGGCCACGCTGACCGCGTCGCTGGTGCGCGAGGGGCAGTTGTGGGGCCTGGTCGCCGCGCATCACTACTCGCCGCTGTACCTGCGCTGCACGATGCGCGCCGCTGCCGACCTGCTGGCCGAGGTGGCGTCGACCCGCATCGCTGCGATCGAAAATTACGCCCATGCGCAAGTGGCGCTGATGGTGCGCCGGCTGGAACAGCGGCTGATCGAGGCCACGTCCACCGAGGGCGATTGGCGCTATGCCCTGTTCCGCAACCCGTGCATGCTGCTGCAGCCGCTCGAGGCGACCGGCGCGGCGCTGTTCTGCGAGGGCGAGGTGCTGACGGCCGGTGAAGCGCCGTCCACCCCCGAGTTGCGCGGGCTGCTGGCCTGGGTGCAGGCGCAGCATGCTGACGATGGCGACGATGGCGACGATAGCGACACCCCCTTTGCCTGTGCCTCGGTGGGGCAAGCCAACCCGGCGCTGCAAAGCCTCACGCCCACCGCCTGCGGCGTGCTGGCCGTGCGGCTGTCGATCAACAGCGCCGACTGGCTGATGTGGTTTCGCAAGGAGCAGCTGCAAAGCGTCACCTGGGCTGGCGACCCGGCCAAGCCGATGGTGGCGAACAACCCGTTCGAGCTGTCGCCGCGGCGGTCGTTCGCAGCCTGGTCGGAGATCGTGCGCGGCACGGCGGTGCCCTGGTCGGGGGCCGAGCTGGCGCTGGCGCGTGGCATCGGCATTGCCCTGGTCGACATCATCGTGCAGGTGCATGCGGTGCGGCTGCTGATTGCCGAACACCAGTTGGTGGAGATCCGTGCGGCGGTGGCCAGCTCGCGTGAGCCGGTGCTGGTGGCCGATGCGGCCGGTCGGCTGATCTTTGCCAACGAGGCGCTGCGGGCCCTGCGCGGCAGCGAGCCGGAGCTGAGCAGCGAGGTGGCCGCGCTGTTCACCCGGCCGTCAGAGGTGCAGCAGGCGCTCGATCAGTCGCGCGCCACCCAGCATGGCTGGCGGCGCGAGCTCGATCTGCTGGCCCCGGGCGGCACCTTGCTGCCAGCGGCGGTGCATGCCGAGCTGGTGACCGGCCGCGATGGCCGGCCGCTCGGCTTTGTGCTGACATTGGCCGATCTGCGCGAACACCGCCTGGCCGACACCGCCCGTCTTAATCTGGAAAGCGCCCTGCGCGTGGCCGCGCAGAATACCGCGCGTGAAAGCGACGAGGTGATCTCGGCCATCCTCACCAATGCCAGCCTGGCCGCGATGGACATCGCCGACGCACGCGGCGGCCCGCCGGTGGCGCCGCTGCTTCAGGAGCTGGAAAACTCGACCCGGCGCGCTACCGCGCTGTATGCGCAGATCCGCAGTTTCTTGCGGTAAATCAGACGTCGGTCGGGTCGGGATAGCGCTGCTGCAACTGCTCGAACAATTGCTGATGCAGGCGGAATGCATCGCAGGCTTCGGCCACCAAGGCGTCCTGTTGCGCGGGCGACAGTTGCGCGGCCAGCCCATCAAGCCCGGTGCGGAAGTCGCGCTTCAGCTGCTCGACCTGGGCGGTGTCGCCAAAGGCATAGAACGCGCAACCCTGTTCTGCGCCCAACGCGCCCTCCAGCGCAAACAGCCGCTGCACGATGCGCGCCAGCATCTGGCCGCCGTGCAGATCACCGAGATAACGCAGATAGGCGTGGGCCAGCAGCAGCACCGGCTGGCTGGCGCTCAGCGCGTGCAGGCGCTGGACATAGGCGACGGTGGCCGCCTCGACGGCCAGCTCACCGCGCCAGTCGCCGGGATGCAGCAGGGCCAGGTCTTGCTCGATGGCCGGCAGGCGGCGCAATTGCGGGCCCCACAGCCCAGCCTGTTCAGGCCCGGCGTCCAGACCTGCCTCCAGCGCCGCGTAGATCGCCTGCAGATTGCGCAGCAGGGCGCAATAAGCGGGCCGGCTGATGCGCCCACGCAGCAGGCCCGCCATCAGGCCGCTGCGCTCGGCTTGGGTGTGCAGTTCACGGGTGTCGAGCTTGAGCCGGGCGGCCAGGTTCAGGGCGGGGGAGTTATTCATTCATTCATTCATACGGGCTTGCTTTTGTGGTCGGCCGCCCGGTTCATGGCGATCAGGTTCTTGCCCGGTTCGTCGCGAAAGCGCTCGTCCAGCACGCTCAGCGCCTGGATCCGATCGACCCGGAAACTGCGGAAATCCTCGCGCAGCTCGCACCAGGTGGCCAGGGTCCAGGTCGGGCCCCAGAACAAGCAAGCCAGCGGGCGCACCACGCGCTCGCTGCGCCCGTCGTTCAAATCCAGGTAATCGAGCCGCAGCTTGTGGCGGCTTTCGGTCGATTCACGCAGCCGCGCCAGCCGCTCGCGGGTGGCATCGTCCAGCCCGCCCTGCGGTGCGAACAGGGCCAGGCTTTCTGCGGCCGCACGCTCGGCGGGCGGCAGCACGGCAAGGATCTTGGACAGCCCCTCATCGGCCTGCGCCGCCAGCCCGCTGTCCAGCTGCGGCTGGGCCAGCCGCACGGCCGCCACCAGCGCCTGCGCCTCGGCCCGGGTGAACATCAGCGGGGCCAGATCGAAGCCGGCCTGCATCCGGTAGCCGACGCCCGCCGCGCCATCGATCGGCACACCTTGCTGCTGCAAGGCCGCCACGTCGCGGTAGACGGTGCGCGGCGATACCTCCAGCCGCGCGGCCAGGAAGTCGGCGGTCGACAGGCGGCGTCCGCGGATCAGTTGGACGAGTTGGAAGAGACGGTCGGCGCGGCGCATGGCGGGCATTGTGAACCGAGGATTTACGATCTCTGCATGAACAACTGCCCGCACGTCCTCATCATCGGCTGTGGTTTTGGGGGGCTCGAGGCGGCCCGGACCTTGGCCTCGGCCGCTGTCCGCATCACCCTGATCGACCGCAGCAACCACCACCTGTTCCAGCCGCTGCTCTACCAGGTCGCCACCGCCGGCCTGTCGGCCCCGTCGATTGCCGCGCCGATCCGCCACATGCTGCGCAAGCAGCGCAATGCCACGGTGCTGATGGCCGAGGTCTGCGGCATCGACAAGGCCGCGCGCACGGTCAGCCTGGCCGACGGTCAGCAGATCGGCTATGACGCGCTGATCATCGCCAGCGGCGCCACCAACAGCTATTTCGGCCATGACGAC
>JBBQKT010000148.1:0-8693 GCA_038327205.1 Burkholderiales bacterium
CGCAGCCGATGTAGCAGACCTTGTCGAAGGGTGCGTCCTTGCGGATCTTGGCCAGCGCAATGCCGGGCACGACGATGTGGTTGGCAAAGGTGGACGTGCCCATGTAGTGAAAGATCGGCTGGCCGTCGATGCTGAAGCGCGAGCTGCCATCGGGCATCAGACCTTTGCCCTGGGTGCTGCGGATCGCCTGGCAGAGATTGGTCTTTTGCGACAGGCAGAACTTGCAGTTGCGGCATTCAGGCGTGTAGAGCGGGATCACATGGTCGCCGGGCTTGAGCCAGGTCACACCCTCGCCCACCTCAAGCACGATGCCCGCGCCCTCATGGCCCAGGATGGCCGGGAAGATGCCTTCCGGGTCAGCGCCCGAGAGCGTGTAGTAATCGGTGTGGCAGATGCCGGTGGCCTTGATCTCGACCAGCACCTCGCCGGCGCGCGGGCCGGCGAGCTGTACGTTCTCAATCGTCAGCGGGGCACCCGCTTTCCAGGCAACGGCGGCGCGGGTGGTGATCATGCAGGGCTCCAAATTGGGTTTGCGGCATCGTAATGGAGGCGCTTGATGCGGGGAGCGTGCGGGGCTTTAGAACCTTCGCATGCTTTTAAGCACGAGCAATCTTCACGCACGCACAACGGGTGGCAACAAAAGAGCTCGTCGCGCTCAACGTCCGATAACTACTTCGATCATTCGGCTGCATCACAGCGGAATTGGACTTGCTTCGTGACAGCTAGAAGTTACAACACCGGTTGGCATGAGCACCATTCCGTGAGTACATCCGCTTGGACGAAGGGTCAGTCGGCATCGGCAGCAGCGCTATTGGTTGGAAAGGTGCTGAGACAGCAAAGTGACGAATGCCCGAAGCTCGGCAATGGAAATAACGGCATCGAGACCAACGTCGTTTTTGAACTCAAACGAGTGAACATCTTCTGTGGCCGGAACAGGCTTGATGCGGAAGTGAGCCACTGAGTGTCGGAGATTCGCAACTAGCCCACGTATCGTGGCTGGATATGGATTCGCATTCGTCGTGCGGCCTGGACTCCTGATGCAAGTTGGTTCAATTCCCCAGCAGGATAAAGATGACAATGGATCTTCAGGAATTGCTTGTAGAACTGTTTCCTTCGGCACCACCAGAAGGCCGAGCAGGCAGTTGATCAAGAGAGTCGCCTCAAACGGCCCCGAATAGTCGCGAACAAGGTTGAGTGTGTGCTCGCTAAAAGAACGCTCGAAGTTCGACAGATAGCTCATGGCGTTGAGATCCCTTTGATGACAAACGATGGAGATGGCCGTTGGACAGGAGGCGCGCGTGGCCCGGCGATAAGGCGTCCATGTTGATCGACATGCCGGGTAGCATCGCTATGGCTCCACAAATCGGCCGCTTCATTGCACCGTGCATTTCTACCAATTACTCAGTTGGCACAGATACACCGACACGCCGATATGCCATCGAAGCGACTTTTAATTCGTCAATAACGAACCGAAGCACCTCGCCCTTGAGTCTGCTTCGATCAATGCGCTCTGCAAAGGCTTACATACACTCACTGCAATAATTCCTCGAAGCCGAGTCACTCCATATTTACTGTGCTTGGCGAGCTTCGAGTTCTTCGAGAAAAGCGAGTGCCGCGTCGGAGATGTTCTTTTTGGGATTCACTTTGCAGTAGGCCCGCATCCAATCGATTTCCTCATTGCTGCGAATCTTCAACAGAGGATTGGCAATCTTCTCTGCAAAGGTGTATTGCGTCGCCATACCTTTAAGGTAGCCCAGCGACCACCAATCCATCATTATTAGTTGATCGGTGACGCTGTCATCTGTCTTTTTTCGATCAGCGACAGCAGTCCACAGAGCGCAGACCTTGTCGCCAAGATTGGGAATGCGCTGCTGTGCAAACGAGCAACTGATTGAGATCGCCATCGTGACGAGGAGGAACAATTTTTTCATAAAACCCTAAAGATCAGGCGGATGCCAACTTACGTACTGTCCGCAGCAGTTTCACCAGTTTGCGCATAGAAAGTCTACATCTCTCGGCACGCACGATCAGGCGGGTACACGCGTGCATCTTGGGTCCAACGCTCGTAAACCTACTATTCACGCGGCTAGTCCATTCTGCCAACAGCAGCAACAATTAGGCCTGTTGAAGCGGAGGGCAAACAGCATCCCACACCGTTCACGCCGAGCTCCTTGAACGGCGTACCAAGCGTTTCCAACGGCAATCTGCAGCGGCGGCCGAAGGCACAATCTCCCCATAGATGCAGCGAATCTCCCGTATGCCGTACGAATTCATGGCGCGCGTCATCTTGAACAACAAAGGCCCCTCCCGAAGACTTCAGCCGCTCATGCCGACAACAACGCCGCCACGGCCGCCGTCAACGCCACCGCCTCAATCCGGCAAATTCGCAGCCGCCGCAGCAACCAAGGGGTCAGATCTTGCTGATCGCGGTGTTCGGGCCAGTCGGACAGCACGGGCTCCACCGCCCCCGCGACGGGCGCGATCTCGCTCGGTTGCAAGGCCAGCGTGCTGGACTCGGCGGTCTCGGCCAACGCGGCCACGACCAGGCCTTCGTCAAGCCGCCCGACCCGCCGCGCCAGCATCTGCTGCACCGCGCTGAGCAAGGCCATCAGCCGGTAGCCGTGGCTCATCACCGCCTCGATCTCGGCATCGGGCAGGCGCACATGGCGGGGCTCGACGCGGGTGCGGTTGGCCGTCGCCGCCAAGGCCGCCAGCGCGGTGTACGCCTGCTGGCGGCTCAGGCGCAGGGCCAGTTGCTGCTCCGGCGTGGGGGCCCAGCGCAGCACATTGGCGGCGTGCCGCGCCAGCGCGCCGCGCAATTGCAGGCTCAGGCGGCCGAGCGAGCGGCGCTCCCAATGCGGCAGCACAAAACAAAAGGCCCAGCCCAGGGCCGCGCCGATGACGGTATCGGCCAGGCGCTCGGTGACATTGGTGCGCAGCACGACTTCGGTCGGCGCCAGCAGCAGCGGTTGCACCAGGGCCATCAAGGTGGCGGCGGTGGCAGCCACGCGGTAGCGCACGTTGACGTACGCGTGGGCCACGCCGACGGCGACGAGAAAGGCCAGGCTCAGCAGCTGCGGCTGATGCAGTTGCGCCAGGCCGACGACGAGCACGCAGCCGATCACCGTGCCGGCGATCCGGTCATCGCGCCGCGCCAGGGTCTGCTCCAGGTTGCCGCGCAGCACCACGGCCACGCTGAGCACCAGCCAGTACGGGTGCGCCGCCCAGGGCAGGTTCAGGCCCAGCACATAGGCGCTGCTGAGGGCCAGGGTGGCGCGCAGCGCGTGCCGCATCACGCCGGATTGCAGGTTCAGGTGCGCCCGCAGCGCGGCCAGCGGCCAGCCTTCGGGCGAGACGAACTGGCGCAGTTGTTCGGGCGTCAGCGCAGGCGCTCGATCCGGCCCGGCGCAGCGCGCGGCCATGGCGGCCACATCGTCGAGCATGTGGCCGACCCGGTTGCGCAGCGCATCGACCAGATGGAGTCGCTGATCGGCGGCGTCGGCGGGCACGGCAGCCAACTGTTCGGTCAGCGCGTGGCGGGCATCGTCGGCATCCAGCACCGGCGGCTCGGCCCCCAGATCGACCGCCGCAGCCAGCGCTTCGAGCGCATTCGCCATCTGCTTTTGCGTGGCCGCAATGGCCACCCGCCAGCCCCAACCGGCGGCGTCATGGCCCAGCAAGTCGACATCGAGCCGGCTCGCCAGCAGCAGGTCGCGCAGCTCGATCAGGCCCAACAGCAGATCGACCTGGCGGCGGCTGTGCGGCGACGGCCGGGCGGCAAAAATCTGGTCACGCGCGACTTGCAGCGCATCGGCCAGCAGCACGTCGTCGCTGATGGAGACACGGATGCTGGCGTCTTCGGCCGACACTTCGCCCGCAATGCGCGCCGCCCGCGAGCGCAGGCGGTTCATGCCGGCGCGCATCGCGCGGGCCAGCGCCAGTTCGCGGTAGCGCCGCCGCAGCAGCCAGGCGCTGCCGCGCGCCCACAGCGCATAGACCAAGGCACCGGCCAGCACCCAGGCCGCATGGATCAGCGCCTGCAGCGGCGACTCGCCCACCAGGCCGCGGCCATGCCAGGCCATCGCGAACACCAGAGCCAGAATGCCCGAGAACGACATCGGGCCGGCGCGCAAGCCCCAGGCCATCGACATCAACGTGCCGAACGCGGTCGCAGCGATCAGAACCGTCATCGCCGCCGGCGAGTGCTGGAACAAGCCCACCGCCAAGGTCACCACGGCGGCCAGAAACGAAGCCGGAATCAGCCTCGGCCAGACTCGCGACGTCGGGTTCGGCAGGTCGGACAAGCTGGCACACACCGCCCCGCCCGCCGCCGCCAGACCCACCGGCAAACCCAGCCCCAAGCCGAACAGCGTCTGCACCGACGCGACGCCCAGCGCGACGCTGATGCCATTGAGCTGTGCGGCGGTCAGCCGTCGCCAGGTGTTCAGAACGCTCAGAGCGCCTTCCTCAACACGGCTTCCAATGCATCGACAAACATCTTGGCCACGTCGAAGCCGGTCTGATCGAAAATTTCCTGAAAACCGGTCGGGCTGGTGCAATTGATCTCGGTCAGGCTGTCGCCGATCACGTCCAGGCCCACCAGCTGCAGGCCACGCGCGGCGACGATGGGGCCGATGTGCTCGGCAATCTCCCGGTCGCGTGCGCTGATCGGTTGCGCGACGCCCTTGCCACCGGCGGCCAGATTGCCGCGCACCTCGCCGCCTTGCGGAATGCGCGCCAGGCAGAAGGGCACGACCTTGCCGCCGATCACCAGCACGCGTTTGTCGCCGGCCGAAATCTCGGGGATGAAGCGCTGCACCATCACGGTTTCGGCGCCGTCTTTGTTGAGCGTTTCGATGATGACGCCCAGGTTGAGCCCATCATCCCTGACCCGAAAAATGCCCATGCCGCCCATGCCGTCCAGCGGCTTCAGGATGATGTCGCGGTGCTCGGCATGGAAGGCCCGGATCGCCGCTGCGCTGCGGGTAACCAGGGTCGGGCCGATGAACTGCGGGAACTCCAGGATGGCCAGCTTTTCCGGATGGTCGCGCAGCGCCGAGGGCTTGTTGACCACCTTGGCGCCCTCGCGTTCGGCCTGGCCCAGCAAATGGGTGGCGTAGAAAAACTCGCTGTCGAACGGCGGATCCTTGCGCATCACCACGCCGTCCACCTCGGCCAGGATTAGATCGCAACTCTCAACCACGGCAAACCAGTTCAGCGCATCGCCGGTCAGGGTGATGGCCCGCGCATTCGCCGCCGTCACCCGGCTGCCGCGCTGCCAGACCAGGTCTTGTGGCTCGCAAGCCCACAGCTGATGGCCGCGCCGCGCGGCCTCGCGCATCATGGCAAAGGTGGTGTCTTTATAGGTCTTGAAGGTTTCAAGCGGGTCGGCAACGAACAGCAGTTTCATGGGTAAATCTCCGATGTTGTTGGGAGTGTTGCATCAAATGCCAAAGGCTGACACCTCAACGCCTCAAGCGCTGTACGCCCAGGGCGACGCTCCCCGCCACCACGCCCCAGAACGCCGACCCGATGCCGAAGAACGACAGCCCCGACAGAGTGACCAGAAAGGTCAGGATGGCCGCGTCGCGGTGCTGCTCGTCCTTCAAGGCGGCCGACAAACCACCCGCGATCGTGCCCAACAGCGCCAGCCCGGCGATGGCTGCCACCAGCTCGCGCGGAAAGGCGACCAGCAAGCCGACGACCGCGCCACCGGCCAGGCCCATGGCGATGTAGAACAGCCCGGCCATGACGGCGGCCGTATAGCGCCGCGCCGGGTCGGCGTGGGCTTCGCGCCCCATGCAGATGGCAGCGGTGATGGCGGCAAGGTTGAACGAGAAGCCGCCGAACGGAGCGAGCAGAACGGTGGTCAGGCCGGTCGCGGTGATGCTGGCGGAGACCGGCGTCAGGTAACCCGAGGCGCGTTGAGCGGCAACACCCGGCAGGTTCTGCGACGCCATGGTGACGACGAACAGAGGCAGGGCCACGCCGATCAGGGCGGCAATGCTGAAGCTCGGTGTCGTCCACACCGGCTGCGCCCAGGCCCAATCGACGGCCGCCAGGTTCAGACGACCTTGCACGGCGGCCACAGCAATGCCGGCGAGCAGCACGCCGGGCACGGCGTAACGCGGCCAGGCGCGGCGGCCAAGCAGATAGGCGGCGGCCATCACCAGCACCATCAGCGGCGCGGTCCTGACGGCCAGCACGGCGTCCAGGCCAAAGCGGGCCAGCACACCGGCCAGCAGCGCCGCCGCAACGGCCAGCGGGATCCGGTCCATCACCCGCTCGAACCAGCGTGTGACGCCGAACAAGGTGATCAGCGCGCCGCAGACGATGAAAGCGCCGATCGCCTCGGGCATCGTGATGCCCTGCGTGCCAGCGAGCAGCGCCGCGCCCGGCGTGGACCAGGCCGTCAGAATCGGCTGCCGGCTCCACAGCGACAGCCCGGCACTGGTGACGCCCATGCCGATGCCCAGCGCCCACATCCACGATGTCGTTTGTGCCTGCGTGGCACCCAAGGCCTGCGCGGCCTGGAAGACAATCGCCACCGAGCTGGTGAAACCGACCAGCACCGCGACGAAACCAGCCACGGCGGTCGAGAGGGAAAGATCACGAAAACCCAGTGTTTTGATCATTCAAGTTGGTCCAGCCCGTGCAGTATTGCCACATTGGCCCGCTGCTTGCTTGCCGCAAGCCCATGATTGCCCTTAACCTCTTCTTGCATGTGCCGCTTTCTCGCTTACCTCGGTGACGCCATTTTCTTGGATGAATTGGTCTGCGCGCCGCAGCATTCGCTGGTGCGCCAATCACTGCGCGCCGAAGAGGCCAAGGCAGTCACCAATGGCGACGGTTTCGGTGTTGGCTGGTATGGCGAGCGTGCGGCGCCGGGCCTGTACCGCGAGGTGATGCCCGCCTGGTCGGACGAGAACCTTCTGGGCCTGTGCGCCACCGTCCGCTCCCGCCTGTTTTTTGCCCATGTGCGCGCCGCCACCGGCACCGGCATCGCTCGGCAAAACTGCCACCCCTTCCGCTATGGCCGTTACCTGTTCATGCACAACGGCCAGATTGGCGGCTATGGCCAGGTGCGCCGGGCGCTGGAAGGGCGACTGCCCGACCACTTGTACGCCGAGCGGCGCGGCGCCACCGATTCAGAGCTGCTGTTCCTGTTGATCATGGCCCGCATCGAAGAGCGCGGCGAGCCGATCCCCGAGGCCGTCAGCCAGGTGCTGGCCGAGACCCTGGCGATGATGCAGTTGCTGGGCATCCAAGAGCCCTTGCGCTTTGCGGCAGCGTTGGCCGATGGCGAGCAGATGCATGCCTTTCGCTATTCCAGCGACCGGCGCGCACCGACGCTGTACCTGCATCAACACGCGTCGCTTGGCCTGGTGATCGCCTCGGAACCCCTGTCCGGCGACCACGGCGACTGGGAGTTGCTGCCGCCAGGCACCTCGATGAGGCTGACGGCGCAAGGGCACGACATCGAGGCGCTGGCTTAATTCGCTCAGATTTCGACCTTGGAACCGAGTTCAACGATCCGGTTCGTCGGCAGATGCAAAAAGTCAGCCGCTGCAGCCGCGTTGCGGTGCATCGAGGCAAACAGCTTTTCGCGCCACAGCGCCATGCCGGCGCCGACCGTCGGGATGACGATGTCGCGGCTCAGGAAGTAGCTGGTTTCCATCTCGTCGAGTTGCACGCCGCGGGACTGCAGCAGGCGCAGCGCTTCGGGCACATCGGGTTCATTCTTGAAGCCGAAATTCAGCGCCACGGCCCAGCAGTCGTTGCCCAGACTTTCGACCTGCACCCGCTTGTTGAAGCCCACCCAGGGCACCTCGTGGTGCTTGACGCTGACGAACAGGTTCTGCTCGTGCAGCACCTTGTTGTGCTTGAGGTTGTGCAGCAGGGCATTGGGCGTGACACCGGCCTCGGCGGCCAGAAAAACGGCGGTGCCGGGCACACGCACCGGTGGGCTCAGGAACACGGCTTCCAAAAAGCTCTTCAGGTCAATGGCGTCTTCGCGCAGCTTGGTAGACAGCAGGCGGCGGCCCTGCTTCCAGGTCAGCATCAGGGTGAACATGCCGATGCCGATCATCAGCGGGAACCAGCCGCCGGCGAACAGCTTGAGCATGTTGGAGCCCAGGAAGATCACGTCGATGACGAAGAAGAAGCCGGTTGAAGCAATGCACAGCGACAGCGGGTATTTCCAGCCGAAGCGCAGCACGAAGAAGGTCATCACCGTGGTGATGGTCATGTCAATGGTGACCGCAATGCCGTAAGCGCCGGCCAGCTTGCTGCTGGAACCGAACAACACGACCGCCAACACGATGAAGACGAACAGGCCCCAGTTGACGAAGGGCACATAGATTTGCCCGATATCGCGCACGCTGGTGTGAACGATGCGCATGCGCGGCAGGATGCCCAGTTGCACCGCCTGTTTGGTGACCGAGAAGGCGGCCGTGATCAACGCCTGCGAGGCGACCACGGCGGCGCAGGTGGCGAGGATGAACAGCGGAATCTCGGCCCAGGCCGGGGCCAGCAGGAAGAACGGGTTTTTGACCGCCTCCGGGTGGTCGAGCAGCATCGCTCCCTGGCCAAAATAGTTCAGCACCAGGGCTGGCATCACGACGCAATACCAAGCCAGCCGGATTGGTTTTTTACCGAAGTGGCCCAGATCGGCGTAAAGCGCCTCGCCGCCG
>JBBQKT010000149.1:0-8685 GCA_038327205.1 Burkholderiales bacterium
CACGATCCCGCTGATGAGCATGCTGCAAAAAGGCTTCCCGGCCGCGCAGATGATGGTTTGCGGCGTGCTCGGCCCGAAGAGCAATGCCCACGGCCCGAACGAGTTCTTGCATGTGCCCTATGGCAAGCGGCTGACGGCAGCCGTCGCGCAAGTGATGGCGGCGCATCCCTGACGCAGTTGACGCACGCTTGATGGATCAGCTCCGCGCGCTGAAGGTTTTCACCCATGTCATCGACGACGGCAGCTTTGCGGCTGCCGCGCGTTCGCTGGATCTGGCCCCCGCTGTCGTCACCCGCCTGGTGGCCGAGCTCGAAGAGCACCTCGGCGCACGGCTGATCAACCGCACGACGCGGCGGCTGGCACTGACCGACATCGGCGAGGCCTATCTGGAGCGGGCGCGGCGCATCTTGGTTGAGGTGGAAGAAGCCGAGGCGCTGGCCACGGCGTCCACCACCGAGGCCAGCGGCCATTTGCGGGTGCTGGTGCCGCCGGCCATTGCCGTCCATCAGCTCGCCAAGCATTTGCTGCGGTTTCATCGGCGCTATCCGCTGGTGACGGTGGAGTTGCATTCGCCGGGGCCGGTCGCGACGATGGACGACGCGTTTGACCTGACGATCCTGCTCTCCCGGCAGCCGCTGGATGGCGATTTTGTGGCGCGGCGGCTGGCGCGCAGCGAGGTCATCATGTGCGCTTCGCCCGAATATTTGAACGAACGCGGGCGCCCCGAGCATCCACGCGACCTGAAAGATCACAACGCGATGTACCCGCCGCAGTCGGAGTTTCAGCGCGGGCTGGTGCTGCAGCGTGGTGGTTTGGACGGCAATGAGTCGGCCGAGGAAAGCATCACCCTGCCGCCCAAAAAAGCGGTGCTCACCACCAGCCATATCGACACCCATTACGCCGCCGCCCTGCACGGCCTGGGTGTCGCCGGACTGCCCTCTTTTTTGATCGAGGACGCGTTGATGGAACACGCGCTCGAGCGGGTGCTGCCCGAGTGGCGGCTGTTCAGCGTCACCCTCTGGGCCTGCATGCCGACCCGGAAATATGTGCCGGCAAGAACACGGGTGTTCCTGGAATTTTTGCTCGAAATCTTTGGCGGCGAAGACCGCGACCCCTGGTTGGCTGCGGCCGGCTGCGAGACCGTTTAGCGGCTTACCTAAAGCCGGTTTGCAGCAGCCCGCCCTGCAGATCGCCGAGCAACTGGGCCAGCGGCGAGAGTTGCTTGTAGCGGGTCGCCACCTTGATGGCCTGCGCCATCAGCAGCGGCAGTTCAGGCGGCTCGGCAGCGCGCCCGCACAGCACACCCAGCAGGCTCAGATGGCGCAGCAGGCCGGTCCATTCCAGTTGTTGCCAAAACTCGCCAAAGTCGGCATTCACCGGCAGCCCGGCCTTGCGGGCCTGCTCCCAGTAGCGCACCGCCCAGTCCAGCTCCAGCTCTTCGTCCCAAGCCTCATGGGCCGGGCGCAGCAGGGCGGCCAGATCATGGGTGAGCGGGCCGCTGCTGGCCCCATCGGGCCACAAATCGGCGTCGGGTCGCAGCGGGAGCTGTGCCTGTTCAGCCAGATTGGCGAGCAGCACGCCCTGGCTGTGCAGCCACCAGGCCTGCTGTTGATCGACCCAGCTGCGTCCAAAGTGGCGCTGCACGCAGGCGTCGACAAAAGCCTGCAGGTACGGGGCGGCGAGGCTGGCATCCAGCGCCGCGCCGACGCGCTGGTCGGCTTGCAGCTGTTCATTCAGCAGCACTTGGGTTGCGGCACGCATGCGGCCGTCGATTTCGGAAGGAGTCATCAGTTTTGGCCTCGGAGATAATAGATTTTACGAACCGCCAAGGCGGTGCCCGCAACACCGCCTGACGCCTGTCCCACCCGCCGTGCCGCGCCCCACCTGCCAACCCCCGTTTGCCCGTCGATTCCTGAGCCTGCTGTGCCCGCTGTGTTTTTGCGTGCCGCAGGCCGTGCAGGCGCAATCACCTTCTGACGAGCAAATCGTGGCGCCCTTGCGGCTGCGGCCGTCCAAGTCAATCAACACCTTTGCCAGCCGCGCCGACACCAAGCCTGCCCTGGTGCTGAGCGCCCAGCGGCTGAACAGCCAGGTCGATCAGGAAACCACCGCCGAGGGCGCGGTCGAGATGCGCTACGGCGAGTTGTTGGTGCGCGCCGACAAGCTGCGCTACGGCCAGGCCGACGACTTGGCCGATGCCGAGGGCCATGTCGAGGTGAACAAGAGCGGCAACGTCTTCAAAGGGCCATCGTTCAAGCTTTACGTCAATCGCTTCGAGGGCGAGTTCGTCCAGCCGACATATTTCTTCTCTCAGACCGGCGGCGGCGGCCGCGCCAAGCGGGTGACCTTCACCGACGCCAAACACATGCGCGCTGAGGCCGCCACCTACAGCAGTTGCCCGGTGGTGGATGACACCGAGCCCGCCTGGCAGATCACCGCGCGCAGCCTGGCGATTGATTTCGAGGGCAATGAGGGGGTGGCCACCGGCGCAGTCTTGCGCTTTTTGGGCGTGCCCATCCTGGCCGCCCCAGCGCTCAGCTTTTCGCTCGGCGGCGCGCGCAAATCGGGCTGGCTGCCGCCCAATATCAGCCTGGACAACCGCAGCGGCCTGGAGTTCGGCCTGCCCTATTACTGGAACATCGCGCCGCAACGCGACGCGACACTGACGCCGTTTTTGATGACCCGCCGTGGCCCTGGCCTGGACAGCGAATTCCGCTACCTTGAAGCCGAGCACGCCGGGCAATTGAGTCTGTCCTTGCTGCCCAAAGACATGGTCGCCAATCGTTCGCGCTGGGCGCTGAACTTGAATCAGGAGGGCGACGCCGGCAGGGACTGGCGCTACCAACTGCGCACCGAGCGGGTGTCTGACGACGATTACTGGAAGGACATGCCCCGGCGGCTGCAAAGCCAGACCCAACGCCTGCTGGCCAGCGACTGGAGCCTGACCCGCAAGCGCGAGCTGTCCTGGGGGGAGATCCAGTCCTATGCGCGCATCCAGCGCTGGCAGGCGCTGCAAGGCACCGACCCGGTGTCCAAGTTCGAGGCACCGTATCAGCGCACGCCGCAGATCGGCATCCGCGTCTCAACAGCGGCCGATGATGCCGTGCTCGACGGCTTCCGACCCTGGGGCCGGGCCACTCGGCTCGAAGGCTCACTCGAGCTGGAATACAACCGCTTCGACCTCTCCAAAGACGCGCTCACCACCCAGCTTCAGACCGGCCAGCGCTTGCATGTGTTGGGCCATGTCAGCGCGCCTTTCGGTGGCGCGGCTTGGTGGCTGATCCCGCGGATGGCGGTCAACGCCGCAGGCTATGCGCTCGACCTGCCGCAGGCCGATGGCCGCAAGTCCATGAGCCGTGTCATCCCGACCTTCAGCCTCGACCACGGCTGGGTGTTCGAGCGCGACACCCGCTTGTTTGGCAACGCGTTGCGGCAGACGCTGGAGCCCCGCCTGCTGTATGTCAACACGCCTTTGCGCGCGCAGCAGAACCTGCCTAATTTCGACGCGGCGGCGAAGGACTTCAACTTCGATTCGATCTACACCGAAAACCAGTTTTCCGGCGTGGACCGTGTCAATGACGCCAACCAACTGAGCGTCGGTGCGACCAGTCGCTGGGTCAACCCGGTGCAGGGTGAAGAAGTGCTGCGCCTGGGCCTGGTGCAGCGGTTCCAGTTCCGTGACCAGCTCATCACCACCGACGGGCAGCCCGTCACACAGCGTTTTTCTGACCTGCTTTTGCTCGGCGCGGCGCGGATCAACGAGCATTGGTGGGCCGACGGTGCGACGCAGCTGAACGCAGAAACCGGCCGCTCGGTGCGCTCGGTGCTGCGCGCACGATTTTCACCCGGTCCGTTTCGCACCGTCAGCATGGCCTACCGGCTGGCGCGCGGGCAGAGCGAACAGATCGAGCTGGCCTGGCAATGGCCGCTGTATGGCCAGACCGAGCGGCGCATCACCCCCGGCGGCGGCAACAGTTGCGGCGGTGCCTGGTACAGCGCCGGCCGCGTGCAGTACAGCTTGTTTGACAAGCGCCTGACCGATTCGGTGCTGGGCGTGGAGTACGACGCAGGCTGCTGGCTGATGCGCGTGGGCGTCGAGCGCCTGGCCACCGGCCGGGCCCAGACCAACACCCGTTTGATGCTGCAATTGGAGTTGGTGGGCCTGTCACAGCTCGGCTCCAATGCGCTCAATGTCTTGAGGGACAATATCCCCGGTTACCGGCGGCTCAGTTCTGACCGTTCTGCCAGCCTTGATGCTTCCCCCTGATGGCCTTTATGACTGATTCGTTGTCGATGCGTTCTATTGCTTTGTGCTTGGCTGCCGTCCTGGTCAGCGCGTCCGCACTGGCGCAAAAATCCCCTGCAATCAGCAGCCCGCCCACCACCTTGCAGCCCGGCGACTACATTGCCGCGGTCGTCAACCAGGACATGGTGGCTGCCAGCGAGGTGGTGCAGCGCACCGAAAGACTGCGCCTCGAAGCCAAGCAGCGCGGCGAGGCCATGCCCGACCCCACCGCCCTGCACAAGCAGGCCCTGGACGCGATGATCGAAGACCGTGTCCTCGTCACCTACGCGCGTGAAACGGCGGCCAAAATCGACGAGGCCGAGTTGGACCGCGTGGTTGCCAACGTGGCGGCCCAGAACAAGCTGTCGATGGATCAGCTGCGCCAGCGCCTCAAAGAAGACGGCATGGAGTACAGGCGCTTTCGCGAGAATCTGCGTGACCAATTGATGACCGAGCGCGTGCGTGAACGCGAGGTGCAGGGACGCATCCGGGTGACCGACAGCGAGATCGACAAGAACATCGAAGACCGGCGTGCTGCCCTGGCCAATGGCGGCCAGCTGAACCTAGCGCAAATCCTGGTGACCGTGCCCGAAGGTGCCAACGGCGCCACAGCGGCCGAACGCCGGGCCCGCGCCGAGGCCGCCTTGGCCCGCGTGAAGGGTGGCGAAGATTTCGCCAAGGTGGCTCGCGAAGTTTCTGAGGACGGCAACAAGGAACGCGGCGGCGAGATCGGCACGCGCCCCGTTGATCGCTTGCCCGATGTGTTTGTCGAGGCGGTCAAGGGTCTTACCAGCGGCCAGCTCAGCCCGGTGCTGCTGCGCTCAGGCGCAGGTTTTCACGTGCTGAAGGTGATCGAGCGGGGCGGCGCTTCGTCGCTGACTGCCATCACCCAGACCCACGCCCGCCATGTGCTGCTGCGCCCTTCGGCACAGCTCACCGCCGAGGTCGCTGTGCGCCGACTGGCCGAGTTCAAGCGCCTGATCGAATCGGGCAAGGTGTCGTTTGAGCAAGTGGCGCGTGAAAACTCGGAAGACGGCAGTGCGCCCGAGGGTGGCGATCTTGGCTGGGCCTCGCCCGGTGGTTTTGTGCCTGAGTTCGAAGAGGCGATGAATGCTTTGCCCATCAACGGCATTTCCGCACCCACGCCGTCGCGCTTTGGCGTCCATTTGATTCAGGTGCTGGAACGCCGCACCACCGAGATCGAAGTCAAGGCGCTGCGCGATCAGGCCCGCAACACCTTGCGCGAGCAGAAGTACGAAGAGGCCTACACCGACTGGGTGAAGGAGTTGCGTTCGCGTGCCTTCGTCGAAGTGCGTGAGTGGCTGGATTAAACCTGTGGCCCAACATCTGGCGCGCAAGCGGTTCGGCCAGCACTTCCTGACCGACGTCCACATCATCGGCGCCATCGTCGATGCGATCGCCCCGGCGCAGGGCGATGCCCTGGTCGAAATCGGCCCCGGCCTGGGCGCGATGACGCTGCCCCTGCTGCAATCGATCAAGCCCTTCAGCGTGATCGAGTTGGACCGCGACCTGGCCGCCAAGCTGCGCAACCAGCCGGGCCTGGAGGTGATCGAGTCCGACGTGCTGCGGGTTGACTTTGCCGCCCTCGCGGCCGCCAAGGGCCAAAAGCTGCGCGTGGTGGGCAACCTGCCTTACAACATCTCCACGCCGATCTTGTTTCACCTGCTGGGCTTCGTCGACCATGTCGTCGATCAGCACTTCATGCTGCAAAAAGAAGTGGTCGATCGCATGGCCGCCTCGCCGGGCTGCAAGGACTATGGGCGGCTCACGGTGATGCTGCAATGGCGTTACGCGATCGAGTCGGTGTTCGACGTGCCGCCCGAGGCTTTTGATCCGCCGCCGCGCGTCAACTCGGCCATCGTCCGCATGCAGCCCTATGCCAAGCCGCCGGAGATCGACATCGTGCTGTTCGGTGCGCTGGTGCAGGCCGCTTTTTCACAGCGCCGCAAGCTCCTGCGCCACAGCCTGGGCGTGTGGCTGACCGCACGCGGCTTCAAGGGCGAATTCAATCTGCAGCGGCGGGCCGAGGAAGTGCCGGTGGCGGAGTACGTGGCGCTCGCGCAGCAAGTCGCAACCTTGCCGCCGCCCTGACAGTCGGCATAAAAAAAGGAACCCGAGGGTTCCTTTTTTGTTGGCGCAGCGAACTTCAGGTCGCACCAAGCCACATCGCGGTATCAAACGCGCTGCTCATCAGCGGCATATTCATGCCGAAGTTGGCATTGGCTGTTGCCTTCGAGCTTTTTGCGGCTGGCTTGGCAACGACGGGTGCAGCCTCTTCGGTAGCCCGCTCCCAGGAATTGTTTTCCTGTGAGCGGGCTACTGAAAAGAATAGAAGCACCTGAACTGAACCTTGCGGTCGGCCCAGTAATCGGCCGCCTCGCGGAACACATCGAGCAGTTGCTCGCGCGCCTCGCGATCAAAGCGGACGTTGTCGGGCAATTGTTCCAGCACGACCACAAAGCCCGGCTGCGGGCCGGATTTGTGGACCAGATCGGTCATGCAATCATGGAGAGCGTCCAGATTTTTACCGAAGTGGGCCGGGAATAGAAAGGCTTGGGCAATCCCTTCGAGCACGTCCTGCTTGGACTGCGCTTCGGTCAAATTGGCGTACAAAAAATGCTGGTCTGCATCTTGTGCCGCTTGCATCAAGTCCTCTACCCGGTAGGCCCGAATGGCCTGCACGATATTGGGACGGACGGTCTGCAAAAGCATGGTCGCTATCCTCCTACAAAGTCTCAGAAATTTTAAGAATCACCGCTCGACAACTTTTCTAAAGCTGCTGTAGTGGTCGTCGGTGTAATAGCAAACATCAGGGTTTTTTGGGGCTTTGCCGCCGCATACGAGCCGCCTGGCACCACGATTGCGTGCGCCTGGGGTGGCGACGGTGTACTCGTGGTAATACCCTCGGGAAGTGCGCGGCAGAATTCGTTCGCGGTTGCCAAAAACGATGCCGTCTTGTGAGTTGGGGAAAGGCCCACCGGCAAGCACCAGTCGGTGTGTCGTTTGAGCCTCGCCGGGCAGCGCTGACAGAGCCACTGATTCCAACGTTGATTGAGACGGCGAAGTTTCTTTGGCCTGGGCATCGTTTGTCAGCACTTGCGTGCCGAAGAGCGCCGCTGCCACCAAAAAACCAGCCAGACCGGACTTGCGCCATGAGAGCCACGACAGTGGCCGAGAGAGCAAAGACACGGGTTTACCCTGTTCCTGAAAACAGTATGGTATCGAAACGGCCCGAAAACCTCAAGCCCGATACTCGCCTGAATCCCAAGGCGATTCCCATGTTAGTGGGCGCACGCCTTCAGTCAAGCCCCCTAAAACAAAAGGTATGACGGGTCCATGTCACGCGGGTAAGTCGTCACAAACTTTTGTAAACGAGGCCTGGATACCCCTGTGTTTGCACAAAAATGGTGCAGTGTTCAGCGCGCGGCGTTGGCATCCGCCACCACCAGCGCCGTCATATTGACGATGCGGCGCACGGTGGCTGATGGCGTCAGCACATGGACCGGTTTGGCCGCGCCAAGCAGCACCGGGCCAATGGCAATGCCGCCGCCCGCTGCTGTTTTCAGCAGGTTGTAGCTGATGTTGGCGGCGTCGATATTGGGCAGCACCAGCAGGTTCGCTTCGCCGGTCAGCGTGCTGTTGGGCATCAGTTCCTTGCGGTAGGCGGCATCCAGTGCGGTGTCGCCATGCATCTCGCCGTCCACTTCCAGCCAGGGCGCACTCGACTGGATCAGCGCCAGCGCGTCACGCATCTTGACCGCCGACGGGCTGTTGCTGGAGCCGAAATTGCTGTGCGACAGCAGGGCTGCCTTCGGGCGGATACCGAAGCGCATCAACTCCTCGGCCGCCATCACCGTGATCTCGGCGAGTTGCTCGGCCGTCGGGTCGTAGTTGACATGGGTGTCCACCAAAAACACCTGTCGGCCCGGCAGGATCAGGCCGTTCATGCAGGCAAAGGTCTTCACGCCCGGCCGCTTGCCGATCACCTGGTCGATGTACTGCAAGTGCATCGCGGTGTTGCTCCAGGTGCCGCAGAGCATGCCGTCGACCTCGCCCTTGTGCAGCATCATGCAGCCGATGAGGGTCAGGCGGCGGCGCATCTCGATCTTGGCCAACTGCGCGGTGACGCCCTTGCGCTCGGTCATCGCATGGTAGGTCTGCCAGTAGTCGCGGTAGCGGGCGTCATGCTCGACATTGACGATGTCGTAATCGAGCCCTTCCTTCAGCCGCAGGCCGAAACGCTCGCAGCGCTCGGCGATGATTTCCGGGCGGCCGATCAAGGTGGGCCGCGCCAGGCCTTCGTCGATCACCACCTGTACCGCGCGCAGTACCCGTTCTTCCTCGCCCTCAGCAAAGGCCACACGTTTGTTCTTGGCGCG
>JBBQKT010000150.1:0-8634 GCA_038327205.1 Burkholderiales bacterium
TGACTGGATGACCGACCATGCGCAGGGCGTGGTGCGCTTTCAGGGCGGCCACAACGCTGGCCACACGCTGGTCATCAAGGGCGTGAAGACGGCCTTGCAGCTGATCCCCTCGGGCATCATGCGTGACGGCATCGCCTGCTACATCGGCAACGGCGTGGTGGTCGACCCGACCCATCTGTTGAGCGAGATTGAGCGGCTTGAAAAGGCCGGTGTCGAGGTGCGTTCGCGCCTCTTCATCAGCGAGTCCTGCCCGTTGATCCTGCCCTTCCACGTCGAGGTGGACAAGGCCCGCGAAGCGCTGCGCGAGAGCAGCGGCGCCGGCAAGATCGGCACCACCGGCAAGGGCATTGGCCCGGCCTACGAAGACAAGGTAGCCCGCCGCGCACTGCGCGTGCAAGACCTGAAGCACCCCGAGCGCTTCGCCAAAAAGCTGCGCGAATTGCTCGACCTGCACAACTTCGCGCTGACCGGCTATTTGAACGCCACGGCGCTCGAATTCCAGCCCATCTTCGACCAAGCGATGAAGATGGCCGAGGTCATCAAGCCGATGATGGCCGATGTGGGCTATTTGATCCACAAGGCCCACAAGGCCGGGGCCAACATCCTGTTTGAGGGCGCGCAAGGCACCTTGCTGGACATCGATCACGGCACCTACCCCTATGTGACGTCGAGCAACTGCGTGGCCGGCAATGCCGCCGCCGGTGCCGGTGTCGGCCCACAGATGCTGCATTACATGCTGGGCATTACCAAGGCCTACACCACGCGCGTTGGCTCAGGCCCCTTCCCGACCGAGCTGGAGTGGGAAAAGGAAGGCACGGTCGGTCACCACCTGGCCATCGTCGGGCAGGAGCGCGGTACGGTCACCGGCCGCGCCCGCCGCTGCGGCTGGTTGGATGCGGCTGCTTTGAAGCGCTCGATCATCATCAACGGCATCACCGGCCTGTGCATCACCAAGCTCGATGTGCTGGACGGCCTGGCTGAGATCAAGATGTGCGTCGGCTACACATTGAACGGTGGCACGACCGATATCCTGCCGCTCGATGCCGATGAGATCGATGCCTGCGTGCCGGTCTTCGAGACTTTCCCCGGCTGGACCGACACCACCTTCGGCGCGACCACCTGGGACGCCTTGCCCGAGAATGCTCGGCGCTATCTGGAGCGCATCCGTGAAGTGACCGGCGCGCCGATCGACATGGTGTCCACCGGGCCGGATCGCGAGCACACGATCCTGCTGCGCCATCCGTATTCCGCTTGATCCACGCTTGACCTAAAAACTGTAAAACGGAGATTCAGCCATGCTGACCGACGACGGCAAACACTTGTACGTTTCCTGGGACGAATACCACATGCTCACCGAGCGCCTGGCGCTGAAGGTGCACGCCTCCGGCTGGGAGTTCGACCAGATCCTGTGCCTGGCGCGCGGCGGTATGCGGCCCGGCGACGTGTTGTCGCGCGTGTTCGACAAGCCGCTGGGCATCATGTCCACCAGTTCCTACCGGGCTGAAGCTGGCACCATCCAGGGTCGTCTGGACATCGCCAAATACATCACCATGCCCAAGGGCGAACTGGCGGGACGCGTGCTGCTGGTCGATGACCTGGCCGATTCGGGCATCACGCTGAAGGCCGTGGTCGAGCGGCTGCGCGGCATGCCGTCGATCACCGAGCTGCGCTCGGCCGTGCTGTGGACCAAGGCGGTGTCGAGCTACACACCCGACTACTACGTCGAGATGCTCGAATCCAGCCCCTGGATTCACCAGCCGTTTGAAGAGTACGACGACCTGCGGCCCGACGCGCTGGCCAAGAAGTTCGTTGTCTAAGCAGCAATAAAAAAAGCCAGCAGAATCTGCTGGCTTTTTCATTTATTGTCTTGGTGCCCAGGAAGGGACTCGAACCCCCACGAAGTTACTCGCTAGTACCTGAAACTAGTGCGTCTACCAATTCCGCCACCTGGGCATTTCAGGAAAACCAGGATTCTACTATCAAAAATATCAAGCCTATTGTTTCCGCCCCGCAAGACGGCGTGGCGCTGCTCAGCGAGGTGGACGGCACCGTGCAAGGCCACCGTGACGGCCACGGTTTTCTGCTCCCCGATGTCGGCACGCAAGACATCTACCTGCCCGCGCAGGAAATGAAGTCGGTGATGCACGGCGACCGCCTGCGGGTGCGCGTCAGTCGCTATGACAAGCGCGGCCGGCCCGAGGGCCGGGTGGTCGAGATTCTCGAGCGCAAGAAGAAGCCGATCATCGGTCGCCTGCTGCTCGAATCGGGCATTTGGCTCGTTGCCCCCGAAGACAAGCGCATGGGTCAGGACATCCTGATCCCCAAGAACGCGATTGCCAATGCGGTGGCGGGGCAGGTGGTGGGTGTTGAGCTGACCGAGCCGCCCTCGCTGTACGCGCAGCCGGTTGGCCGTGTGGTCGAGGTGTTGGGCGAGATTGACGATCCCGGCATGGAAATCGAGATCGCGGTGCGCAAGTACGAGGTGCCGCATCTGTTCAGCCCGGCCACCCTGGCGCAGGCCGCCAAGCTGCCCGAAAAGCTGCGTGCGGTCGATCTGAAGGGTCGTATCGACCTGCGCGACGTGGCCCTGGTCACCATCGACGGTGAAGACGCCCGCGACTTCGATGACGCCGTCTACTGCGAGCCCCACAAAAGCGGCCGCGGCAAGACCGCCTTCAACGGCTGGCGTTTGCTGGTGGCGATTGCCGATGTCAGCCATTACGTCAAGCCCGGCGAGGCACTCGATGCCGACGCTTATGAGCGCGCCACTTCGGTTTATTTTCCGCGCCGGGTGATCCCGATGCTGCCGGAGAAAATCTCCAACGGCCTTTGCTCGCTGATCCCGTACGAAGACCGGCTGGCGATGGTCTGTGACATGTTGGTGAACGACGCGGGCGAGGTCTCGGCCTTTCAGTTTTACCCGGCCGTGATCCGCTCGCACGCCCGCTTCACTTACACCGAAGTGGCCGCGATCCTGGGTAACACCCATGGCCCCGAGGCCGCCAAGCGCAAGGAGTTGGTGCCGCATCTGCTGCATTTGCACGAGGTCTACCGTGCCCTGCTGGCCCAGCGCCAAATCCGCGGCGCCATCGATTTCGACACCACCGAAACGCAGATCGTTTGTGACGACAACGGCCGCATCGAAAAGATCGTGCCGCGCACCCGCAACGAGGCGCACAAGCTGATCGAAGAAGCAATGCTGGCGGCCAATGTCTGCGCGGCCGACTTCATCGCCGAGGCCAAGCATCACGGACTGTTTCGCGTCCACGAGGGTCCAACGCCCGAAAAGCGGGTGGCCTTGCAAGCCTATCTGCGCGCGCTGGGCCTGGGTCTGTCGATCAGCGACAGCCCGAAGCCACGTGAGTACGCCGCCATTGCCGCCGCGACCAAGGACCGGCCCGATTCGACGCAGATCCACAGCATGCTGCTGCGCTCGATGCAGCAGGCCGTCTACACCTCGGCCAATGCGGGCCATTTCGGCCTCGCTTACCCGGCTTACACCCACTTCACCAGCCCGATTCGGCGCTATCCCGACCTGCTGGTGCACCGCGTCATCAAGGGCATCCTGACGGGCAAGAAGTACCTGCTCGATGCGTCCAAGATGGACGTGCCGATGCCCACCAAGCGGCCGGGCCGCGCCGCGCCGGTCAACCCTGCCACGGCGTCGACCGATACCGAGCGTTGGGACGTGGTGGGCGCCCATTGCAGCGCCAATGAACGTCGTGCCGATGAGGCGTCGCGCGATGTGGAGGCCTGGCTCAAATGCCGCTACATGCGCGAGCATCTCGGCGAGGAATTCGCCGGCACGGTCAGCGCCGTCACCAGCTTTGGCCTGTTCGTGCTGCTCGACGCGCTGTACGTCGAAGGCTTGATCCACATCACCGAATTGGGCGGGGAGTACTACCGCTTCGACGAGGTGCGCCAGGAGCTGCGCGGCGAGCGCACGGGTATTCGCTTTGCCACCGGCACGCGGGTGCAGATCCAGGTCAGCCGGGTTGATCTGGATGGTCGCAAGATCGACTTCCGGTTGGTGACGCCGAGCAGCGAAGAGGCCAAGCTGGTGGCACGCGCTTTACGTGACAAAACGGGTGACAAAGCCGGTATGCCGCCGGCCAGCGCCGTCGAGGCGCTGGACCAGGTGCGGCGCGCGGACCGGGAGACCAAACGCGACACCAAGGCCAGCCGCAGCGGCCGGTCGGTGGCTCACCCTGTTAAAGCGGCGAAGCAAGCCTCGGGAAAGTCAGTCGGCAAGCCCGCTGGAAAGACCGGCGGCGAGCCGCGCACGAAAAAGCGGCGCTAAAACCGGCCGTGGAGCGCATGCATGCGCTCCACCAGGTCGGCCGCCCGCAGCGGGCCTGAAGCCTGTGTTTCGCCCGCCAATCCGTGCCAAAAGGTGGCGGCGCAGGCGAGGGCGTGCGCCGTCGCCTGCGGCTGTTGTGCCCACAGGCCACCCAGCCATCCGGCCAGCACATCGCCGGTGCCTGCCGTGGCCAGGGCCGCGCTGCCGCTGGGGTTGATGGCTGGGGTGTGGCCCGGGCTGGCGATGACGCTGCCCGAGCCTTTCAGGATCACTGTGCAGCCGAGTTGATTGGCCAGGGACTGTGCGGCTGTCAAGCGGTCGCCTTGAATCTCGGCGCTGCTGCATTGCAGCAGGCGTGCGGCTTCGAGCGGATGGGGGGTAAGGATGGTCACCAGCCCCTGGGCCGCGCGGGCGCTCAGCAAGGTGCGCAAGACGGCGTCAGCGGCCACCGCATTCAGGCCGTCGGCGTCCAGTACCAGCCGCCGGGCCTCGGCCAGGACGGCGGGCAGCAGGGCTGCCACAACGTCGCCACCGCCGCAGCCGACGACCAAGGTCTTGGCCTGCCAGCTGCTGGCGTCGGCGAGACGGTCTTCGGGCCAAAGCATCAGTTCCGGCCGTGTGGCATCGACCTCAGTGGCGCGAGCGCCCAACAAGCAGGCATAAACCCGCCCGGCGCCTGCCGCCAAGGCAGCGCGTGCTGCCAGCAGGGCGGCGCCGCGCAAGCCCGGCGCGCCGCCCAGCACCAGCACGTCGCCATAGCTGCCCTTGTGGCTGGCCGCGCCGCGTGGGGCCATTGCAGAAAGGCAGTCGGCGCCCAGCAGCAGCGCATCGGCCGGTTGCTCCGGGGTCACGCCCAGATCGTCAAACCACAGCCAGCCGCATTGCGCCCGGCCCTGCGCCGTGAACAGGCCGGGCTTGAGCGTCAATAGGGCAAGCGTGTGGCTGGCGTGCACAGCGGCATCCCCCGCCAAGCCCCCGGTATCGGCCAGCAAGCCGCTGGGCAGGTCGATGGCCAGGATCGGTGCGGCAAGGGTATTCAATTGCATGATGGCGGCCGCCATCGCGGGGCTGGGGGCGCGGTTGAGGCCGAGGCCGAGCAGGGCGTCGATGGCCAGCGAGGTATTGGGCGGTGCTGTGATCTCATCGCTGATCATCACGCCCGCTTGCTGCGCAGCACGTAGGGCGGCCTGCGCGTCGGCGGGCTGCGGGCCGGCCATCAAGCTGACGCGCACCCGCTGCCCATTCAAGTGCAAGCGCCGCGCCGCCACCAGCCCGTCGCCGCCGTTGTTGCCGGCTCCACAGACGACCCAGATCGTGCCTTCGCCTGCGATGGCCAGGGCCAGCTTGGCAACCGCCAGCCCGGCGCGTTCCATCAAACCCTGATCGCCGGCAGCCGCTTCGATCAAGCGGCTGCTGCCGACCTTGAACAGCGGGGCAGTGTGTTGCGTGGGAAAGAGTTTTTGCATCACCCCAGCTTGTCAGCCCAGCCGCGCAATGTCCAGCCCGCTCACATCAACCTCGGGCGGCAGTCCGGCGATCTGCTCGGCCAGCACGCGGGCGGCGCCGCAGGCGAGGGTCCAGCCGCTGTCGCCGTGCGCCAGGTTCAGCCACACGCCGGACGCGCCACTGTTGCCCAACACCGGCAGGCCGTCGGCCAGCACCGCGTGGGCGCCCGCCCAGCGCTGCACCTGGCCGGCCACCATCGCGCCCGGAAACCAGTCGTTCAGCACCGCGTGCAGCGCCAGTTCGTCGCGGCCGGTGACGCGCACGCGCTGGCCGATGCGGGCAATGGTGATCTGGCGCTGCTGATCGAACAGGGCAGCGCGCGGGCCCAGGTCGGGGTGGGCTTCCATTTGGCGCAGCGGTGCGGTGATGGCCACACCTTGCACCGCCTGCAGGGCCAGCTTTTTCAGCCCCAGCGGGCGCAACAGGGCGGCGGCATCAAGCGCGGCGCAGACGATCACCGCGTCGAACGATGCCTGCTGCTCGCCACTGGGTGCGGGCAGGGTGTCGCCGGGCTCGGCCAGACGCGAACTCGGGCCGGGCGTGTCCTCAGGCGGCGTGTGCTCATGGGTCAGCAGCACCGGCGCGCCCGCTTGTAGCCGCCGCACCGTCGTGTGAAAGCGGAACTGCACGCCCATGCGCTGAGCCTCCAGCCGCAGCTGATGGGCGAACTGGCGGCAATTGCCCGCCTCGGCCTGGGCCAGTTGCACGCCGCCGTGCAGCGCGATGTCGGGGTTCAGGCCCGGCTCCACAGCGCGGCATTGGTCGGCATCGAGCAGGCGGTGGCTCAGGCCAACGTCGTGCAGGACGGCGAGGCCCGCCTGGATGGCTGCTGCGTCGTGTGCCGTGCGCAGCAGCACAAGGTGGCCTTCGGCGCGCTCATAGTCCAGCGCCAGCCGGTGGCGCAAATGCTGCAAACGCTCGCGGCTGAAGGCGGCCAGGTGCAGCAGGCGCGCCCGCCGCTCGGCATCGGGCTTGCGGCCCGCCCGCCAGCTGCGCCATTGCCAGCCCAGCGGCAGGCCGGTGAACAGACGCGGAAATTTCGGCCGCGCCCAGGCCAGCGCGAGACCGGGCGCGACGATGCCTGAGTTTGCAAAACTGCCCTCGGCCGCGACGCTGCCGCGCCGCTCGAAGACCGTGACCTCGTGCCCGTCGGCGGCCAATTCATAGGCGCTGGTGACACCGGCAATGCCGGCCCCGATGATGGCGATCCTCATGCGCGCTGCTCCGCCAGGGCGGCTTCGACCTGCAGGGCGACATCGAGCACGACGTCGTCCTGCAGCGCACCGCTCCACAGCATCAGGCCCACCGGCAGCTCGCCGCTGGCCTGGCAGGGCAGGGAGATTGCGCAGCCGTCGATGGCATTGACCACGGCGGTGTTGCGCAGCAGCAGGGCGTTGGCGGCGAAGAAGGCCTCGTCGCTGGCGACCAGCGGGGCCAAGAGCGGCGCGACGATGGGCACCGTCGGGCTGATGACGGCATCGAAGCCGCGCAGCCGGTCCGTCACTCTCCGCATGAAGCGCTGGCGGGTGGCCTGCAGCTCGATGTAGTCGGCGGCCGAGACAGACTCACCTTGGCGGATGCGCTGCGCGACGCGGGGGTCGTAGAGCGCCTCTTGTTCGGTGAGCTTCTGGCGATGCCAGGCCCAGGCCTCGACAGCGCTCAAGCTGCTGCGTGATTTGGCCGCAGGCAAGTCAGCCAGCTCGGGCAGATCAATCTCCTCGATGCGGGCGCCGGCCGCACGCAGGCGGCTCAGGCTGCGCTCAAAGGCGGCGCTGACCTGCGCGTCCATGCTGTCCTGGAACAGCGGCTTGACGACGGCGAAGCGGCAGGCGCCGAGTGGGCGCCCGGCCAAGCCCACCTTGCGGGCGCTCAGCAGTTCGTGCAGCAGCACCGCATCGCGTACCGAGCGGGTGATCGCGCAGGTGGTGTCCAGCGTTGGCGACAGCGGGATCGTGCCTTCGTTTGGGGTCAGTCGTGCGGTGTTCTTGAAGCCGACCAGGCCGTGCAGGGCCGCCGGAATGCGGATCGAGCCGCCGGTGTCGGAGCCCAGCGCCGCCCAGGCCGCGCCGCTGGCAACGCTTGCGGCCGCGCCCGAACTAGAGCCGCCGGGGATGCGGTCCAGCCCGTCGATCGCGCGGGTCACCGGGTTCGACAGCGCGGCGTAGTGCGGGTTGTGTCCGACGCCCGAAAAGGCGAATTCGCTCATGTGGGTGTGGCCGATCAAAGCGGCACCGGCCTGGCTCAGCCGGGCAACGGCGGGGCAGTCTTGAGCGGCGGGCGCGGCGTCGGCCAGCACGCGCGAGCCGGCCGTCGTCGGCGCGCCGGCCACATCAAACAGGTCCTTGATGCTGATCGCCAGACCGCCCAAAGCACCGCGAGGCACGCCGCTTTGAGCCATTGAATCGGCCGCCGCCGCAGTGGCGGTGGCCGAGGCGCGGAACAAGCGGATAAAAGCGGGTCTGGCCTCTTGCGTGTCGGCGGCCAGCAGGTTTTGGGCGAGGGCGTCGGCCGCGCTCAGGCGTCCGTCGTGCAGGGCAGCCAGGGCGCTGCTCAGGTCATGGGGCATGGGTCGTATATACTCGTTGGGCTTTGCTGGGCTGTCTCGTGTCACGAGACCTTGGCAAACAAAACAGCAAACCCGGCTATCGATAGGTGTCACGGCGGCAGTGTCTTCAAACACATTACCCAGTGATTCGAGCCGGATTTTAGACACAACCTTCGGAGTGAAACCCATGTCTGTCACGATGCGCGAAATGCTGGAAGCCGGCGTCCATTTTGGTCACCAAACCCGCTTCTGGAACCCCAAGATGGCCCCGTATATCTACGGC
>JBBQKT010000151.1:0-8567 GCA_038327205.1 Burkholderiales bacterium
GGTGCACCGCCCAAGGTGCACTTCGAGGACGTCGATGCGCGGCTGGCCTATCTGCGTTGGCTGGGCACGATGAGCAACAAGCTCAAGCCCAAGAAGAGCGAGCCGCAGACGCGCATCGAGTTCCTGGAAACCGTCTGGTACGAGGCCAAGCGGGCCGGTCTGGAGCCTTCGTTGGTGCTGGGCCTCGTGCAGGTGGAAAGCGGTTTCCGCAAATACGCCATCAGCACGGCCGGCGCGCGCGGCTATATGCAGGTGATGCCGTTCTGGGCCAATTTGATCGGCGACGGGCAAGCCTCACGGCTGTTCCATATGCAGACCAATTTGCGCTTCGGCTGCGTGATCCTGCGTCACTATCTCGACAAGGAGCGCGGCGACATGTTCCTGGCTCTGGGCCGCTACAACGGCAGCCGGGGCTGACCCGAATATCCAAACGCCGTGTTCGGAGCCCGGCGACAGTGGTTGCAGCCGGGGGAATCTTAGGATTTGCGGGACAGACCGCCCGAGCGTACGCGCGAGTAGCTCTGCTTGGCCGCATGCAGGCGGCCAAGCCTTTGCCAGGCGCAAGGCAGCACGCAGGGGCTGCCTTTGGTCCGGGCAAAGTCCCCAACTGACTGAGCGGGTTCTTGCGGGACAGGTCGCCTGGGCGTACCCGCCGGCTGGCCGCAGCTGATCAGGCCGTTGTCAGCACTTGCTGCAACTCACCCGCTTCGTACATCTCCATCATGATGTCTGACCCACCAACGAATTCGCCGTTGACGTAGAGCTGGGGGATGGTGGGCCAGCTGGCATAGTCCTTGATGCCTTGGCGCACGCCTTCGTCTTCGAGCACATTGAAGGTCTTCAGGTCGGTCACGCCACAGGCCTTCATGATCTGGATCGCGCGGCCGGAGAAGCCGCACATCGGGAACTGCGCCGTGCCCTTCATGAAGAGCACCACGCGGTTGCCTTTGACCAAGGCATCGATTTGTTGTTGGACGTCGCTCATGGGAATCTCGCTGGGAAGTTAAGTCTTGCCGGCGATTATCTGCGACGCGCTGAGGTGCTGCTCAATAGCTGTACGACAGCCCCAATTGCAGCACCGGCTTGTAACGCAGGTCGCGCAACACGTCTTCCATGCCAACCGCATTGCTGCGACCCAGGCGCAAGCCGGCAATGTTGGTGTTGCTGATCAGCCCCAAGTCGGCGCTGAAGCTGAAACCGCCGCGCAGGGTCTGGCCGGTGTAGCCGATGCCCATATAGGACAGCGAGGTATTGGGGTCGGTGGCGTCAGACGTTGGCGACAACAGGCTCAGGCTGCGCTGGCCGACTGCGACGTTCTGACCCAGTTGAAAAGCGCTGCCGCCAAGGGCCAGACCCGCACTGGCCTGCGACAGCGACATTGGACCGAGCAACATGCCGCCAGTGGCACGCAGGCCACCGCGGATGCCACCCAGGCCCGAACCGGTCAGGTAGTAGTCGCCCAGCAGATTGGCGCTGAGCAAGCGCGAACCGCCGACGTGCTGGGCTTCCAGGCCGCTGGCGCTGCTGTCCAAGCTGTTCAGTTGCAACCTGGCTTGCCAGCGTGGCGCGGTGTTCAGTTGCAATCCTTCGCCGGTGGCTGCAGCGGCCACGCCGCTCAGCCCGCCAAGGGTGACGGAAAAGGTAACAGTGAGGGCAAGCAGAAGTTGTTGCGGGACTCGGCGGCTGAGCGGCATGGCGGTCTCCTGGCAGCGCCCGGTGAGCGCCTTTGAAATTCATACTACGCCGGACGCCAAAGCCTTGCTCGACAAACTGGTGGGCAATCCCGCCGCTTTAGGGGGCTCTGCCGCCGGTCACCCGGGGCTGACCGCCCAGATCCCGCTTCAGCGTCACGTCGGCAAAGCCTCGCACCCGTAGCGCGGCGGCAACGGCGTCGGCCTGATCGAAGCCATGCTCCAGCAGCAGCCAGCCGCCGGGCAGCAAATGATCGGGTGCGCCGTCGATGATTTCCAGCAGCGCCGACAGCCCCGTGGTGTCCCCCGCGCCCGGCGTCAACGCGCTCAGCGGCTCATGGCGCAGCGCGGGCAGATGCGGGTCGCCCGCGGCGATATAAGGCGGGTTGCTGACGATCAGCGCGAAGCGTTGGCCAGCCAGTGGCTGCCACCAACTGCCCCCGTGAAAGCGCACGGCGAGGCCCAGGCGCATCGCATTGCTCTGCGCGACAGCCAAGGCGGCAGCACTGAAGTCGACCGCCTCCACGTCGGCGGCCGGATGGCGGTGCTTGATCGCCAGCGCAATCGCGCCGCTGCCGGTGCCCAGATCGACGACCCGGGGCCTGCCAGGCAGGTCCGCCAGCAGCGCCAGCGCCGAATCGACCAGCACTTCGGTGTCCGGGCGCGGCACCAGGGTGTCGGCCGTCACCTGCAGGCGCAGGCCATGGAATTCCTTGAAGCCAAGAAGGTAGGCCAAGGGCACGCCGGCCGTGCGTTGGGCGAACTGCTGAGCCAGCGTGGCGGCCTGCTCGGGCGACAGCGGCGCGTCGTCGTGGCTGATCAGCCAGGCGCGGTCTTGGCTGAACAGTTCGGCCAGCAGCAATTGCGCATCGAGCCGGTCCAAGCCCTGCGCACGCGCTTGCCGCAGTGCCTCGGCGACCGTCATCGTCACCGGCCTTCTTCCAGCAGCGCCAATTGCTCGGCCGCCTGCGCGGCCTTGAGCCCGGCGGCGACGTCGTCCAGATCGCCGTCCATGATCGCGCCGAGCTTGTAAAGCGTCAGGTTGATGCGGTGGTCGGTCAGCCGGCCTTGTGGGAAGTTGTAGGTGCGGATGCGGTCGCTGCGGTCACCGGTGCCGATCAGGCCCTTGCGTTCGCTGGAGGCCTTGGCTTCGCGGGCGATGCGGTCCTTGTCGCGCAGGCGGGCGGCCAGCACCAGCATGGCCTTTGCCTTGTTGCGGTGCTGGCTGCGGTCGTCTTGGCATTCGGCCACCAGCCCCGTCGGCACATGGGTGATGCGCACGGCGCTGTCGGTCTTGTTGATGTGCTGGCCACCGGCGCCGCTGGCGCGGAAGGTGTCGATGCGCAGATCGGCCGGGTTCAAGGTAATTTCTTCGGCCTCGTCCGGCTCGGCGATCACCGCCACCGTGCAGGCGCTGGAGTGGACGCGGCCCTGCGATTCGGTGGCCGGCACACGTTGCACGCGGTGGCCGCCGGATTCGAACTTCAGCGCACCGTAGACATGGTCGCCGCCGATGCGCAGCACCAGTTCTTTGTAGCCGCCCAAGTCGGACAGGCTTTCCGAGAGGATCTCGGTCGTCCAGCCCTGGCGCTCGGCGTAGCGCAAATACATGCGCGCCAGATCGCCTGCGAACAGGGCCGATTCATCGCCACCGGCGCCGGCGCGGATTTCGAGGAAGGCTGGGCGCTCGTCGTCCGGGTCGCGCGGCAGCAGGGCGAGCTGGAGCGCGGCATGGAGGTGGGCGAGGTCGGCCTCGGCCGAGGCGATTTCCTCCTTCGCCATTTCGGCCATTTCAGGGTCGGCCAACAGGCTGCGGGCCTCGGCCAAATCGGCCTCGCGCTGCAGGTATTGGCGATACTGGCCGACGAGTGTTGCCACCTCGGACTGCTCGGTGCTCAGCGCGCGGTAGCGCTTCATGTCAGCGGCGACGCTGCCTTCGGCAAGGATGGTGTCCAACTCGCTCAAACGGTATTCGAGGCGGTCGAACTGCTGGCGCAGGGAGTCTTTCATCGGGGCAATCAAAAGGAGGCTGAAGAGAAACCTGCAGGGAGGCAGGCGCGAACTTCAGCGTCGCTAGTTGTTCGGCGCGTCCCGAGTGCCGCTGCGCAGGAACAGCCGTGACACCGTCTGCGCCAGTTGCAGGCGCTGCTCGCCGTCGGACGCGTGCAGTTCAGCCAGCGTGCCGTGCAGCATCTTCTGCGTCAGGCCTTTGGACAGGGCGTCGAGCACCGTCTCCACATCGGCGCCGCGTGCCAGCAGCTTGCGGGCGCGGGCGATTTCGGCCTCGCGCCAGCCATCGGCCTGCTGCTGCAGGGCCTGGATGAGAGGCACGGTGTTGCGCTGGCCCAGCCAATGGACAAAGCCCTGCACGCCGGTCTCGATGATGGCCTCGGCCTGGGCAACGGCCGCCTGGCGTTTTTCACCGGCGGTCTGAACCAGGGTCGCCAACTCATCGACGGTGTAAAGGTAGACGTCGTCCAGTTGGCCCACTTCGGGCTCGATGTCGCGCGGCACGGCCAAGTCGACCATGAACATCGGCCGGTGGCGGCGGCGCTTCAAGGCCCGCTCGACGGCACCGAGGCCAATCAAGGGCAGGCTGCTGGCGGTGCAGGAAATGACCGCGTCGAACTCGTGCAGACGCTGCGGCAGATCGGCCAAGCGCATCGCTTCGGCGCCGAGGCGGCTGGCGAGCTTTTCGCCGCGCTCGACGCTGCGGTTGGCCACCGCCATCGCCAGCGGCGACTTGGCGGCGAAGTGGGTGGCGACCAGCTCGATCATTTCGCCCGCGCCGACGAACAGCACCCGGATCTTGCCAAGGTCTTCAAACAGCTGGGCCGCCAGCCGCACCGAGGCAGCCGCCATGCTGATCGAATGGGCACCGATCTCGGTGGAACTGCGCACTTCTTTGGCAACCGAAAAGCTGCGTTGGAACAATTGGTGCAGCGTGGCACCCAGGGTGCCAGCCTCGTCGGCTTCGCGCACCGCCTGCTTCATCTGGCCGAGGATTTGCGGCTCGCCCAAGACCATCGAATCAAGCCCGCTGGCGACGCGGAAGGCATGGCGCGCGGCGGAGGGCCCTTCGACCACATAGGCATGGTCCATCAACACGCTGGCACCCACGCCACCCACCTGCGCCAGCCAATCGACGGCCGGTTGCACCATGCCGCCATTGCCGGCGACGTACAGCTCGGTGCGGTTGCAGGTGGACAGAATGGCCGCCTCCGCGCCGGCTGGCCCGCGCTGGATCTGGGCCTGGAAGCCATGCAGGGTGGGGCCGAGTTGTTCGGTCGAAAACGCAAACCGTCCGCGCAAATCGAGGGGCGCGGAGTGGTGGTTCAGACCGAGAGCAAAAACAGACATGGCACGATTATAAAATTTGGGCGAACACCTCGCTGATGAGGTGTATCAATGAAACCGATGAATTCTTTGAGAGTGCCCACCGCTTGAGCCCTATCGACGCCTTTTGGCACCTCAGCAACCTGTTTGCGCCCGCCTGGACCGTGGCTGCCCTGATGGCTTTGTTCATCAAGCTGCTGTGGCGGCGACAGATGAAAACCTTGGCTTGGCGTCGTTTAGCGTTGTGGGGCGCAGCGGGCGGCAGCCTTGCGGCCATCGCCGCCCTGGCCTTGCTGGGCCGCGACGGCAAGATGCTGGGCTACGGGCTGATGCTGGTGGGCATCAGCCTGCCGCAATGGTGGTTGATGCTCAGGCGTTGACAGCCTCCGTCGCTATCAGCACCTCGGCGCGCAGCGAATGGGCAAACGCCTGGGTGATGTTGACGTCCACCAATTGGTTCATCAGCCGCGGCTGGCCCTTGAAGTTGACGATGCGGTTGCACTCGGTGCGGCCCATCAACTCGGTCGGGTCTTTTTTCGCGTGGCCGGTGACCAGAATCCGTTCGGTGCGGCCGACCATGCTTTCGCTGATCTTCAAGGTATTGGCCTCAATCGCCGCTTGCAGCTCTTGCAGGCGCTTGACCTTCACTTCGTAGGGCGTTGTGTCTTCCAGTGCCGCAGCCGGTGTGCCGGGGCGGGGGCTGAAGATGAAGCTGAAGCTCTGGTCAAAGCCGACGTCGTGCACCAGCTTCATCAGCTTGGCATGGTCGTCTTCCGTTTCGCCGGGGAAGCCAACGATGAAGTCGCTGGCGATGCGGATATCGGGCCGGATCGCGCGCAGCTTCTTGATCGTGCTCTTGAACTGCAAGCCGGTGTAGCCGCGCTTCATCGCGCTCAGGATGCGGTCGCTGCCATGTTGGACAGGCAGGTGCAGATGGTTCACCAGCGCGGGGATCTTGGCGTAGGCATCGACCAGGCGCTGGCTGAACTCGTTCGGGTGGCTGGTGGTGAAGCGCAGGCGCCGGATACCGGGGATCTCGGCCGCGTATTCGAGCAGCAGGGCGAGGTCGGCGAAGTCCGGTGTTCCGCCCATCTTGCCCCGGTAGGCGTTGACGTTTTGGCCCAGCAGATTGATCTCCATCACGCCCTGGTCGGCCAGGCCGGCGATCTCGGTCAGCACGTCCTCAAACGGGCGCGAGACTTCTTCGCCGCGCGTGTAGGGCACGACGCAGTAGGAGCAGTATTTCGAGCAGCCTTCCATGATGGAAACAAAGGCCGAGGCGCCGTCCACCTTGGCGGGCGGCAGGTTGTCGAACTTCTCGATCTCGGGGAAGGAGATGTCCACCTGCGGACGGCGCTGCTCGCGGCGGGCGTCGAGCATGGCCGGCAGGCGGTGCAGGGTCTGCGGGCCGAAGACCAGATCGACATAGGGCGCGCGCTCGATGATGGCCGCGCCCTCTTGCGAGGCCACGCAGCCGCCGACGCCGATCAACACGCCTTTTTCTTTGAGGTGCTTGACGCGGCCGAGGTCGCTGAAGACTTTTTCCTGCGCCTTCTCGCGCACCGAGCAGGTGTTGAACAGGATCAGGTCGGCCTGCTCGACATCGCTGGTCTGCACATAGCCTTGCGCGGCGCCCAGGACGTCGGCCATCTTGCCCGAGTCGTACTCGTTCATCTGGCAGCCGAAGGTCTTGATGAAGACTTTCTTGGGGGTGTCGTTCGTGCTCATTGCTTCTTCCAGGTTTGGGTGCCCGGCTCGAAAGCCCAGCTTGACGATTCCTGCAAGGTGCGGGGCCACACCTTGTTGGCCAGCTCGGCGGGGTTCAGGATCCAGACGTCCTTGACCTGCCCGTCTTCGGTCAGCGTGTAATGAACGATGTTCTTTTGGCCGGCGATGCTGCCGGACATCACCAGCAGATTGGTGTCGCCGCGAATGCGGGCGCCGGGCGACAGACGGCCTGGCTGGCCGTTGACGAGCACATCGGGGGCCTGCGTCACCACGAGCTCGCCGCGCAGGGCTTGGGGTGGGAAGGAGCGGTGCGTCTGTGCGTGGGCGCTCAGAGATACAAAAGTGGCGACGGCAAAGGTGGTCGCAATGACACAGCGGTGCATGGTATTTGTCCAGTGGCTGCGTTGGGATAGCCCGCCATTGTATCTTTCGCCCCCATGAGCACCGACCTGATCGTCGCCCGGCCCGAGGGCCTGTACTGCCCGCCCGGTGATTTCTATATCGACCCCTGGCGGCCGGTGGATCGGGCCGTCATCACCCACGCTCACAGCGATCACGCCCGGCCCGGCCACGGCCACTACTTGGCGCAACGTGACGGCGAGGGCATCTTGCGGCGGCGGCTGGGGGCCGACATTGCGCTGCAGGCGCTGGCTTACGGCGAGGTGGTCGAGCACCACGGGGTGAAGCTGTCGCTGCACCCGGCCGGCCATGTGTTGGGCTCGGCCCAGGTGCGGCTGGAGCACGGCGGCCGGGTCTGGGTGGCGTCGGGGGACTACAAGCTGGAGGACGACGGCACTTGCGTGCCGTTCGAGCCGGTGCGCTGCGACACCTTCATCACCGAATCGACGTTTGGCCTGCCAATTTATCGCTGGCCATCGCAGCCGGTGCTGTTTGCCGAGATCAATGCCTGGTGGCGCGCCAATGCGGAGGCGGGCAGGGCGTCTGTGCTGTACGCCTATGCCTTCGGCAAGGCGCAGCGGCTGTTGCACGGCGTCGATGCCAGCATCGGGCCGATCGTGACGCACGGCGCGGTGGAGCCCTTGAACGAGGTCTACCGCGCGGCGGGGGTGGCGTTGCCGCCGACGTTCACGGTCAGCGATCCGGCGTTGGACAAGTCTGCCCTGCGCCGCAGCCTGGTGATTGCGCCGCCCTCGGCCGCCGGCACGCCGTGGTTGAAGCGTTTTGGCGCCCATGCCGATGCCTTCGCCAGCGGCTGGATGTTGATGCGTGGCAAGCGGCGGCGGCGCGGCGTGGACCGGGGCTTTGTGATGTCCGACCACGCCGATTGGCCGGGCCTGCAGCGGGCGATCACGGCCACCGGCGCTGAGCGGGTGTTCGTCACCCACGGCAGCGTGGCGGTGATGGTGCGATGGCTGGAAGAATCGCAGGGCCTGCAAGCGCAGGGCTTCAAGACCGAATACGGCGACGAGGACGACACCGTAGCATGAGGGCATGAGGACATTTGCCGCGCTGTACCGCGAGCTTGATGCGTCCACCGCCAGCTCGGCCAAGCAGGCCGCGCTGCAGGCCTATATGCGCGCCGCACCGCCAGCGGATGCGGCCTGGGCGGTGTACTTTCTGGCCGGGGGCAAGCCGCGCCAGATGGTGCCGAGCAGGCTGCTGCGCGAGCTGGCGCGGGAGGCGGCGGGCTTGCCGGCATGGTTGTTCGAGGAGAGTTATGAGGCGGTCGGCGATCTGGCGGAGACGGTCTCGCTGCTGCTGCCTGCGCCTGCCGCACCGATTGAACGGCCCTTAAGCGATTGGCTGCTCAAGCACCTGCTGCCGCTGCGCGGCCTGCCGCCCGAGGAGCTG